>JAFYVF010000087.1 GCA_017549265.1 Clostridia bacterium | reverse complement strand
GCCGGATAGAGCAACTGCCTTCTAAGCAGTAGGCCAGGAGTTCGAATCTCTTCAGGCGCGCCACTTTGTCTTTTATGGTGGGTATAGCTCAGTTGGTTAGAGCACCAGATTGTGGCTCTGGGGGTCATCGGTTCGAATCCGATTATCCACCCCATTATATTTCTTTGATATGATGGGATATCGCCAAGTCGGTAAGGCACAGGACTTTGACTCCTGCATTCGCTGGTTCGAGTCCAGCTATCCCAGCCAATATATGGGCCATTAGCTCAGTCGGTAGAGCACTTGACTTTTAATCAAGTTGTCCGGCGTTCGAATCGCCGATGGCTCACCAAAAATCCTCATTCGTAAGAATGGGGATTTTTACTTTTTCCCTATTACTTTTTCCCTCTTCACTAAAAAATTGTTGTGAGGATTTTTGGAAAGTAATAAGGAATAGTGAATAAGGAAGAAGTTTGGTTGCTTTGCCTTTGGCAAAGCTTTTTTATTTTGGGGAAACCAAATATCGACCAAGTAAGATCTGCTTTCCCCACTTGCAAAATCTGACAAAATATGGTATAATATAATACAGTTTTATTTTTTAGGAAAAGAGATGTAGAAAATTGACGCAAGCAAACACAGTCACCCAATATCAAAAAATGACCACCTGGCCCATTCCCAAGCTGGTAATCACTTTAGGAATTCCCACCACCATCAGTATGTTGGTGACCAACATTTATAATATGGCAGACACCTATTTTGTGAGTACCCTGGGAAACAGTGCCAGCGGTGCGGTGGGTGTTGTGTTTGGGCTTATGGCGATTATTCAGGCATTCGGATTTATGTTCGGTCACGGCGCAGGCAGTATCATCGCCCGAAAATTGGGGCAGAAGGATTCCCACAGTGCAAGTGTGTATGCATCGCTAAGCATTGTTGCCTGTGTTTTGGTGGGGACATTGATTGGCGTTTTGGGACTTATTTTGATAGAGCCTTTGATGTGCCTTTTAGGAAGCACCGAAACCATTTTGCCCTACGCCAAGGATTACGGTATCTATATTTTGATTGCTGCCCCCTTTACCATGGCAAGTTTTGCCCTAAATAATATTTTGCGCTATGAAGGAAAAGCCTTCTTTGCTATGATTGGTCTTGGCATTGGCGGCATTTTAAATATCATCTGCGACCCGATTTTCATTTTTGGTTGTAAGATGGGAGTAGCGGGAGCAGGTCTTGCCACCGCACTGTCTCAGATGATAGGCTTTTTCATTCTGCTTTCCATGTTTATAAGAGGGAAGACTTTAAGTAAGCTGAGTGTAAAATTGGCAAAGGAACATCCCAAGGGAATCTTTCAGATTATGGCAACGGGATTCCCCAGTTTTTGCAGACAAGGGTTAACCAGTATTGCCACCATGACATTAAACCTTTTGGCAGGCGGTGTTGGTGGAGATGCTGCCGTTGCGGCAATGTCTATTGTGAATAAAATCACTTTCTTTATCTTCGCTGTGGGGCTTGGGATTGGACAAGGGTTTCAGCCTGTGGCATCCTTTAACTACGGTGCAAAAATCTATTCCCGTGTGAAAAAGGCCTTCTATTTCACCTTATGGGCAGGGGAGATTCTGCTTGGCGTTTGTGTGGTGATTGGTCTGATTTTCTCTAATCAGTTGGTGGGAATGTTTAGAAATGACCCAGCGGTAATCGAAATTGGAACATTAAGCTTAAAGCTACAGCTTCTGGCACTGTTTTTCCATCCCATGACCATCTGTGCCAATATGATGTTTCAAAGCATTGGGGAAAACAAAAAAGCCACTTTTTTATCGATGCTTCGAAGCGGAATTTTATTTATCCCCATTTTGCTCGTTATGACACACTGTTTCGGCCTCTTCGGCGTGCAGTCTTCTCAGGCGATTGCAGATGTGATTGCATTCTTTATCTGTGCCCCTGTTGCCATTCGCTTTTTAAAAAATCTTCCCGAAGACCAGCCGGAGCAATAGAACAAGGTATATTGACAAATAAACCAAAATGGTTTATAATAAGTATCAACCGACCGTGTCCGACGATTGATACTTACCAAAAAGAAAAGGAGAAAGATTATGGTAGAAACAATTCAACAAGCATCCAAACATGAAATTCCCAAATCGGTCAATGATTGCGTGAAGCCGGATCCTATTTCCGTAACTTTGTGGGAATGGTCTGAACGCGTTGCAAAATGGGGCAGAGCCTTAATGGTTATCATCGTGGTTTTCGGTGTGATAGAAGGATTCGTTATGAGTGCGGATAACTATTCCGATAGGGTTCCAATATTTATTGCGTCGGTTATAAGGGCTTTGATTTCCGCATTGATTACATATTTAAGTTATAATGTGCTTTCTTTACTGATTGCGTCTTTAGCATCGATTGTTCAGAATACCCGTTCCCATGCATTGCTGAAAGAATATGAACTGCGAAGCGAGGATTATGTTGCAAGCGTAACAGGGTCGGAAGCAAAAATCAATGCAGCGGCATCGAAACCCACCAGTGCGTTTCGAAGAGCATTTCCGATAGCTGAATGGACATGTCATAAGTGCGGCAGAAAGAACGCTGCCACAACCGATACTTGTGCGTTATGCAACACAGCATACGTACCTCGCACAAAGGAAGAAATCCAAGCTGAAGAAGCAGACGAGAAATGGTCTTGTCCGAAATGCGGTAGAAAAAATAGTGAAAGAACTGATGTTTGTACGCTGTGCGGACAGAAAAGAGGATAAAAGCTAATAAAAAAGGGATTCCGAAAGGAATCCCTTTTTTTGTATCACAAATTTATTTTGTACCAAAAATTCTGTCTCCTGCGTCCCCTAAACCGGGAACGATGTAACAACGTTCGTTTAAACATTCATCCACGTTGGCGCAATACACTTCCACGTCGGGATGAGCTTTGGTTAAGGCCTCAATCCCTTCGGGAGCTGCGATTAAGCATAAAAACTTAATCTGTTTTCCGCCGTAGGATTTAATCTGAGTGATAGCATCAATGGCAGAACCGCCGGTTGCCAACATGGGGTCTACCACCACGATTAAGCGTTCCTCAATATCTTTGGGGAGTTTGCAGTAGTATTCGTGGGGAATCATGGTTTCTTCATCGCGATACATACCGATATGGCCTACTTTTGCGGAGGGAATCAAGGAGAGCATCCCTTCCACCATACCCAGTCCTGCACGTAAAATAGGAACAATCGCCATTTTTTTGCCTTTTAACATTTTTTGTCTGGTTTTTGTTAGGGGTGTTTCAATTTCCACTTCTTCTAAGGGTAAATCACGGAGTGCTTCGTAGCACATTAACATGGTGATTTCTTCCACCAGTTCCCGAAACTCTTTGTTGGTGGTGGAACTCTGACGAAGAATGGTGGTTTTATGTTGAATTAAGGGATGATCAAAAACAGTCACTTTATTCATAGTTTTGCGATACTCCTTACTGTGCTTTTTTACCGGATACCATTAAGTTAACCAAAATACCTAAAATCAATGCACAAGCAATTGCGGTGATTTTAATTTGTCCGATTTGCAGAGCCATACCGCCGATACCGGTAATTAAAATGGTAGCCACAACAAACAGATTTTTGTTTTCATTTAAGTTTACCTGTTGCAACATCTTTAAGCCGGATACTGCAATAAAGCCGTATAACGTGATGCAAACGCCACCCATCACACAATTGGGGATGGAAGCTAAGAAAGAAACGAAGGGAGTCAAGAAAGAGGCAACAATCGCCATAATTGCAGTAACCAAAATGGTTACCACGGAAGCATTACCGCTAATTGCCACACAGCCCACGGATTCACCGTAGGTGGTGTTGGGGCAACCGCCGAAGAATGCACCTGCTATGGAACCGATACCGTCACCTAATAAGGTTCTGTGCAGACCGGGTTCTTCTAAAAGGTCGGAACCGATGATGGAAGATAAATTTTTATGGTCTGCAATATGTTCCGCAAATACAACAAAAGCAACGGGAATATAGGCAACTGCAATAGTAGCGATATATCCGGGAGTGATTTCTGAAATGCCGTTGCTTGCAGTTAGGAAAGTGAAATCGGGGGTTGCAAACAGGCCTGTCCAGGTGGGGAAGTTGATAATTTTTAGTGCATCATTACCGGTATTGGTACCAATTACGGTAAAGATGGAAGCAACTAGGTAACCTGCTAAAATCCCTAAAATAAAGGGAATCAGTTTGATGGTTTTTTTACCATAGGTGGATGAGAGAATTACCACTAAGACAGTAACAAGGGCACAAATTAGACCAATCCAACTTTGGGTTCCCATTACATAAACCTTGTTGACACCGTCGTAGGTGGCAAATTTTAATACATCACCCACAGCGTTACCTGCTAAAGATAAACCAATGATGGCAACGGTGGGGCCGATTACCACGGGAGGCATCAGCTTACCAATCCATTTCACGCCTGCAATTTTTACGATAATTGCCAGTACCACATATACAAGACCTGCAAAAGTAGCACCCATAATCATACCGGCATAACCTAATGACATAGAAACGCCACCTGCAAATGCAGCAAACATGGAACCAAGAAATGCAAAGGAAGAACCTAAGAATACAGGGCTTTTGAATTTGGTAAATAAAAGGTATACCAAAGTACCGATGCCGGCACCAAATAATGCTGCGGACTGACTCATGCCATTACCGATAATGGTGGGAACCGCAATGGTTGCCGCTAAAATTGCCAGCACTTGCTGGAATGCGAACACTAAGGTTTTGCCGAATGTGGGTTTGTCTTTTACGCCGTAAATTAAATTCACAAAAAACGCCTCCATTTTTGACTTTTCGTCAATATTCAATTTTTTCTTACTTTTATCATAACAAATCTATGGAGAAATGTCAAGCATAGAAAGTATGTAAAAAAAGAGAATCCATTTTGGATTCTCTTTTTTATTTTTGAAAAATTATTTCTTTAAAGCTTCCACAGTTGCTTCAAACGCCTGTTTGTAACCCTGGCCTAAGAGCACAACGTCTGCACAAACGTTTACAAAATCGTAACCCATGTCACGAAGCTGGGCAATATTGCCGGGGCCACCAACGGTACCTGCAAATTTGCCATATTTTTTCGCAGTTTTTGCAACCAGTTCTTTGGTTTCTGCAATTTTGGGATTGGAGAAATCTAAGGGAGTTCCCAAGCCCTGAGAGAAGTCTGCAGGTCCAAAGAAAATCATATCAATGCCGGGAAGTTTGCAGATTTCTTCTAAATCTGCCAGCGGTTCGGGATCTTCAATCTGCACCACAACAAATCTCTGTTCGTTTGCCTGCTGCATGTAATCTTTGCCATCTACCAGACACCATTTACCGTCTGCATTACCACCGTCTAAGGGACGACGTCCGATGGGATGGAATTTGGTATAGTAAACAATCTGTTTTGCATCTTCTAAGCTCATTAAATGGGGAACCATAATCCCGGAAGAATCTGCTTCTAAGGGACGAATTAAATCATTGTAGCTTCCTCTTGCCACACGGGTCAACACGTCAACATCATAAATTTTTGCTGCACGGATGATGTTTTCCACTTCCAGATAGGTTGCAGGAACGTGCTCCATGTCAATCCAGATACAGTCAAAACCGCTCATTGCAGCGATTTCTGCACCTCTGGGGTCAGAAATATTCAGTTTACAGGAAACAGCCATCTCGCCGTTTCTCATTTTTGCCAAAACTCTGCTTTTTCTCATATTCATAGTGAGAATCCTCCTGTATGTACAATACATTTATACTCTATCTTCATATTATACACCTGTTTTTTTCATTCGTCAAGGGAAAATCAGGAAAAAATACATATTTCTAACTATTTTTTAGTATTTTTGGGTATTTTTAATTTTTTTGTTATGTTCACTTGTTTTTCCGCTGACTCATCGTCGGTGTAGGTATAAACTTCGCCGCAGGGAAAGTATTTTACGGTGAGGGAAGGCATCATTTCGGCAATTAAGTCGGAAATATATACCATGCCTGCTTCTTCGCTGCCTGCGTGACCTAAAATCAGCAGGGTTTTGTTGTGTCCCATTAAACCTGCATCTCTGGCATATTCTGCCATCATCCATTCACAAGTTTCACCCACGAGAATTACCTGGGTATCTTCCGCCTGAAGTAAATCCAGAACGCCGTCGGGAGCACCGAACATTCCGGTGATGACTGTGGCGGGCAGATTTCTTTGACCGCAGATACGAATGTGACGGAGTCCTAATGTTTTTTCAATGTGTTTGGCAATTTCCACGGCGGTCATAGGTTGATTTAAGGTGATGCGGACATTCTGACCGGGAGTGATGTATTTCACATCTCCGTCAAACGCCAGTTGTCTCACCATCCCGATTGCAATTAAATCCTCGGGGCAAAAATGAGCGTGGTCGTGGAACCGATAGATAGTCATACCGCTTTTTTCGATGAGTTCTCGTTTTTCACTCTGCAGTTTTTTGGTGCTGTAGGCATCTAAGTGGTCGTAGTATAAAGGTTCGTGCACCAACAGCATATCTGCGCCCCATTCAGCCGCCGCTTTGATGGTATCGGTGGAAGGGAAGGTAGTGACTGCTAATTTTGTGATTTCTTTTTCGGGGTCGCCTGCTTTACAACAATCTCCGTTGGGATTGAATTCTCTGTCTTTTAATGCCAGCGTAAAGAGGGTTTCCATAATTTCATTGGCTTTCATAACTGAAAAACTCCTATCCTAATACTTTTAAAATGTATGATGCCACCGCTTTGGTTAACTTCAAAAGTTTCTCACATTCGATGTATTCGTTGGGCTGATGGGCTCCACCCACTTCGTGGAACAGTCGGGATGCACCGATGGTAAAGGTGGCGTTTTTGCTGCCGTATTTTAACAACACCGACATATCAGACAATGCGCCTGCACAAACCTGCATATCCATTCCCACGTCATTTGCAGCTTCCACCATCAGTTTTATGTCTTCGCAATCGGGAGGACAAACACCGTAATGGAAGAAACGGGAATCGGGAGTGAATCCGTCGCCAATCAGTCCCAAAGGAGCCAGTTTTTCGGAAATGGATTGTTCTAACTGGGCAAATTCTTTATAAATTTCTTCTTTGGTTTTATCGGTATAGAAAGTGAATTGCAACACGCCGATATCTTTGTCCATATCGTTGTTTCCGGCACGGATTTCATTGTAACGAAGGGAAGTTTCCGGTACAAAGGTATCTTTATAGTAGGGGTTTTGCTGCAGTTCGTCTCTGCGGGCGTGGAAGAATTTTTTCATTTCTTCCATTACGATGGGGAAGCCCTGCGCAGTGGATTCTGCACTGTCTACAGTACCTTTGGTGTGGAAACGGTAAGTTACCACGCCACCGCCGGTTGCGCTGGGGACTAACATTTCGTAGCCGCCGTCAATATTCACGATGCGGTTGGTGGGATGTTTCATTACTGCTGCCATAGCACCGTGAGAACCGCCCAGTTCTTCATCCACATAGGCGGAGAAGAGCAGGTTTTTCTTGGGGCTAAAGCCCGCATCTTTTAACAGTTTCATTAAGAAGATGGAAAGGGCAATGCCGTATTTATCATCGGTGGCACCTCTGCCGTAAATATTGCCGTTTTCAATGTCGCCGGATAGGGGGTGACGTTCCCAGTTTGCTAAGTCGCCGAACATCACCGTGTCGGTATGTGCCATCAGCATCACTTCGTTTACGTCTTCTTCCCCTCTCCAAGTGGCAGTTACGTTATAACGGTTTTCTAAGTTTTTGCCCGGCAGATAGTCAGGATGATTTTCAAAACCCTCCAAAGACATGGGAGAATATAAATCGCTCTCAAAGCCTGCATCCCGGCAAAGTTTGTGAATCAGGCGGGCACATTCTTCTTCGTTACCGCCGGTTCCGTAGTTTTCGGTGTTGATTTTAATCAGTTCCGAAAGCATGTTGTATAACTCGTCCTGATGTTTGTCAATCAGGTCGCAGATGGTTTTTAGTTCCATGTTGGTATCCTCCTTTTATAAAGAAATCTTTTGAAACTCATGATGATATAATGTATAGAGATATTGGAAGCCGATATCCTTTAAGTATTTTTTTGCTTCCGAAAACCAGCAGTCAAGGGTGTCTTTATGGTGGCTGTCGGAATTTAAGATGATTTTGGCATCTTTTTTCTTTAAAATGTGTAACAGATTTTCAAAAGGGTAGGGAGTGGTACGGATCCCTCTTGCAATCCCTCCCGTGTTTAATTCAAAAATCACGTCGCAGTCAGTAGCGATATTCATATAGTTTTCTGCAAGTTTGTGATAATCGGGATTGGAAAGAAACCAATCTGTTTGAGATTCTTCATATTTGGTGATTAAATCAAAATGTCCCACAATATCGGGCTTTCTATCCTTGATATATGCGGTGAACTGCTGATAATATGCTTCTGCCAAAGCCAGCGGGTTACCGCCAAAAGCGTCTAAACATTTTTGCAGTTTGTCCACCCCGCAATCCAACTGGTGGTACACCCCATTCACTTTCAGATAGTGGGAAGAACCCAGCAGATAATCAAAGGGAGCACGGTCAATTCTTTGGTAGGCATCTTCCTCGATTCCCACATAGATTTCAATTTCTTTTTGATATTTTTCTTTTAACGCTTTGATGGTGGCAATATAGCCATTCACATCTTTTAAGCAGTAGCTGTCATCAAAATCGGTGGGAGCGTGTCCCGAAAAACCGATGGATGAAAACCCTTTTTCAATAGCGGATAACACCACTTCTTCGGGGGCGCTTTTTCCGTCACACAAAATGGTATGGGTATGAAAATTACTAAGCATAGGATAAAATCTCCTTATTTTTCTCTTTTCTTATTATAACAAAGGAAGAAATAATTGTCAATTAAAAAAAACACTTCCGAGGAAGTGTTTTTTGGTCTTTATGTGATTTTTTATTTAGCAACGGGAAATAGGGCAATACCTCATATTTTAATTAGCACGAGTATATGTTTTTGAATATCCACTCTCACTCGTCAGTATCAAAGTATTTCCGTTATTGGTTATCTGATATGAAAATACTTCACCATACAGTTTTCCGCTTATTCTAAGCCTGTTACCTTCAACTGTATAAGTTCCGCTCCAACTCGCTGCTTCAGTCATCTGCGTTCCGTCACTGAAAAATTCAATGGTATTATAAAATAAATCGCTACCATCGGAACTCTTCCACAATCCTACTATGTTGTTTTTGGTGCTCCCCCCGCCTCCGCAAGCAGTTAAGCACAGAATACATGCCACCAACGTTATTAACAATACTTTTTTCATTCTTTTTTCCTCCTGAAAATAAATAATAAATGTTACGATTTGTAACATTTATATTGTAACAAAATGTTACAATATTGTCAAGGGGGAATTGGATGAAAGGGTTAAAAAAGATTCGCAAAGAAAGAAATCTCAATCAGCTGAAGGTGGCAATGGACTTAAATATTTCCAGAGAAGCGCTTTCTCACTATGAAAACGGGAAACGGCAACCAAGCATTGAAATGCTGAACAAATTATCTCGGTATTTTAATGTTTCCATTGATTTTTTAATTAACGGCGAAGAATTCCATAAACAGTAAAAGCACTTGCTTATTTCGTATAAGCAAGTGCTTTTTTGGCGAAAAGATATTTTGTGATAAAAATTAGATTGAATCGTGAACTTGAGTTATTTTTTGTTATGATATAATATTATTAGAAAAAGGGGATAATTGTACTTGTATTGAAAAAAACGATTATTTCAAATTAAAAAACGTTTGTTTTTTAATTTGAAGTGTAATTTTTCATTTTTCGCATAAAAAAAGATTGACATTTTTATTTATATGTGATATTGTTTAAAATGTAATTGAAAAAGGAGTGAATTTTATGGATTACAAGAGTCTGAAAACACTATATTACGGGGATGATAAGGTTTATGCGCAGGAATATTTGAATCGTTTTCACTCAGAGGAAACCGTAAAATTAAACTTTTATATTGGTGAACATCAGGCATTTTTTATGGAAAATGTTGCTGTGATGAAAAAAGCATACAATATTGCAAAGCTGGATAAACAAATAGCAGATATCTGTAAAGACCTTCCGGGTGTTGCAATCGACCAGTATTCCAAAAAGTGTTTAATTGACGAAATTGTAATTACCAATAAAATAGAGGGTGTGCACAGTAGTCGAAAGGAAATAGGAGAAGCTCTGAATATTTTGGAATCACAGTCTGAACACAAAGGGAAACGACGTCGTTTTGTTAGTTTGGTAAACAAATATTTGAAGTTAATTAAACAGGAAAATATTCCCTTGGCAAATTGTCAGGATATCCGAAATATTTATGATGAAGTATTTTTAGAAGAAGTGATTCACGAAGAACCAACTAACAAACCGGACGGTCAAATTTTTCGTAAAGGAATTGTTCATGTTCATAGTGAAACAGATAAGATTATTCATACCGGATTGATGCCGGAAAGTAAAATTATCGAATCTATGACACAAGCTCTGGAGTTTTTGAATAACGATTCTGTGGAGGGATTGTTTAAAATATGTCTCTTTCATTATTTGATGGAGTATGTTCATCCGTTCTATGACGGTAATGGCAGACTTGGAAGATTCCTGTTAAGCTATGGTATTTCTAATACGTTAACTCCTTTGGTTAGTTTTAGAATTTCAGAAATAATCAAAAAAAATATTCATGCATATTACAAAGCTTTTACAATTTGTAATGACCAACGAAATTTAGGCGATTTAACACCTTTTTTGCTAATGCTATTAGAAATGATTTATTTGGCAATGGAAGAACTCTATGATTCTTTGCTTGAGAAATTAGCAACCTGGAATAAATATGAAATCGTTATTGCAAAGCGGTGTGACGACATGGAGCTGCGTAGGTTGTATAGTTTTCTGATTCAGGCGGCATTGTTTAGTGAACAAGGTATTTCTATGTTGGAATTACAGCAGAATATGAAATACAGTCAGTATGCGGTTAAGAAACTGATGTGTAACATACCGAAGGAAATGTTGGTTATTAAAACAAAGCAGAAATTTAAATTTTATGCTGTCAATCTGGAAAAATTAAATGCTATTCTTTTGGAGGAAGGATTGGCAGCTGTTCAAAATGAAAATTTAGAATAGTTATTATTTGACGTTAAATTGAACATAGTAAAAGCACTTGCTTATGAGAAATAAGCAAGTGCTTTTTGCTTTCATGCTTATCATAGGTGCCATCGTTTTTAGGCGATATGCAAGCTCTGCTTGCTCGATATATTTGCTTTGCAAATTCGATATATTCTCGCTTCGCTCAAACTCGATATGATATAAATCTCGTTGTCGCAAGGCAACATATCGAGTGCGTCAGCACATATCGAGTCTGCAAGACATATCGAAAATCTCGTAAGAGATTTATATCGACGAAAAAAGCACTTCCGAAGAAGTGCTTTTTTCTGGAGGCGCCACCCAGATTCGAACTGGGGATCAAGGTGTTGCAGACCGATGCCTTACCACTTGGCTATGGCGCCATATGAAATTGTTTTTTAGTTGATAAAAGGCACAATATGCATTGTGCCTTTTATCAAATGGAGCGGAAGACGAGATTCGAACTCGCGACATTCACCTTGGCAAGGTGACGCTCTACCACTGAGCTATTCCCGCATGTTATCTACACTGGTTTATTTGGTGGAAGTTATAGGGTTCGAACCTATGACCCTCTGCTTGTAAGGCAGATGCTCTCCCAGCTGAGCTAAACTTCCATGTTGTATCAATCCCTTTAAATGG
>JAFYVF010000086.1 GCA_017549265.1 Clostridia bacterium | reverse complement strand
GCACCATAGCGGTGTGCCAATCGTTGGCGTTAATCACATCGGGATAGAAGTCCACGTGGGGCAACGCTTCCAAAACGGCTTTGGAGATAAACGCAAACCGTTCCGCATCGTCAAATTCTCCATACACATTGTCTCGTTTGAAGAACAGTTCATTATCAATAAAATAGTATGTCACTTTGCCGATTTTAGCTTCAAAAATTCCGCAATAGCACATTCTCCAACCCAAAGGAATTCCGATTTCGGTGATAAATTCCAGCTGGTCAATATATTTGTCTTTAATTTTGGAATAAAGAGGTAAAATCACTCTGGCATCTACGCCAAGCTCGCAAAGAGCTTTGGGCAGACCGCCCATAACGTCACCTAAGCCGCCAACTTTAATAAAAGGAGTGGCTTCTGCTGCTGCATATAAAACTTTCATAGATATTAGCTACCTTTCAGGGGATTAAATTTTGGTGTTCTTTGCAATAATGAAGGGGAAACTTTCCGAACCTGTTAATACCACACCTTCGTTTAAGACCATACCTTTATCGGCAATCACGTTGGTAATCTGGCAGTTTTCGGAGATTTCTGCCCCCTGCATAATGATGGAGTTTTTCACCACTGCACCTTTTTTGATGTGAACACCACGGAAGATGACACAGTTTTCCACGGTGCCGTCAATTTTACAACCGTCTGCAATCAGACTGTTTTTCACCTTGGAATTGGAGCCGTACATGGTGGGAACACTGTCTTTGATTTTCGTTAAAATGTTGGTGCCGGACTGGAAAATTTCACGGCGGATTTCAGGATTCAATAAATCCATACTTGCCTGATAATAATCATTGATGTTTCTGAGCACCTTGCAATAACCTTTTTGTTCCATTGCAAAAATACGGTAATTGGAGAAGTGTTTGGTGATAAAGTCACGGTTGAATTCTTCCCAACCGTAGGTGATACCTGTGTCAATTAAGTTTAAGAGAAAGTCTTTTTTCATCACGTAAACTTTTAACACAAAGTTATCCTGCTCACCGTTGGCAATTCCGTGATAGCGGGAGCCGACGATCTGACCGTTTTCATTTACTGCAATACTGGTGCTACCTTCGTATACATCTCTTTTCTTATATAAACACACCACGTCCGCATTGGTATCTTTATGAAATTGCACCATCGCTTTAAAATCAATATTGCAAACAATATTGGTATCTGCTAAAATTGCATAATCGGGCAAATTGTGGCGAATGTAGGTTTTTACGCTGTTTAAGGCTTCAAATTTATTTTTGGAGGAGGAGTTCCCCATATTGTTGGCAAAAGGAGTTAAGATTTTTAAACCGCCGTTTTTACGGTCTAAATCCCAATCCTTACCGCTTCCCAAGTGGTCCACTAAAGAACTGTAGTTGTTGCGGGTGATAACTCCCACATTGGGCACATGTGCTTTTACTAACGAGGAGAGCACAAAATCCACCAAACGGTATCTTCCGCCGAAGGGGACAGATGCCAGATTACGGTTTTTGGTCAGCTCGCCGATTCTGTCGTAGTAAAAGGTATCTGAAAATAATATGCTGAATGCATTCATTGTTTATATCCTTCTTTCTCTGTGTTTCTTTCGTTTGGAAATCTATACAATCTGTTTGGGCAATACGACCTGACCGGATTTAATCACGGCACCCTGACCGATTACTGCGATACCCCATTCGCCTTCTTTGCAGTCTCTGGGGTCTGCACCGATGATGGCACCGTCTTCAATCACCGCATCATCAGCAATGATTGCATACTGAATTTTGGCATTTTTGCCAATTTTAACATTAGGCATAATTACTGAATATTCCAGGTCGGTTCCTTCGCCCACGGTGGTGTTGGCGAAAATCACGCTCTGGGAAACGTTGCCGTAGATTTCACAAGCAGAAGAAATAATAGAGTCTGCAACCGTTGCTTTTTCATCAATATAATGAGGAGTGGTAGCGTTGTGACGGCTGTAAATTCTCCATAAGGGATCGCTCAAGTTTAAAGGAAGTTTGGGATTTAATAAATCCATATTTGCTTCCCACAGAGAATCAATGGTTCCCACGTCTTTCCAATAACCTTCAAAGGGGTAGGCAAACAGTTTGCAGTTATCATTTAACATTGCGGGGATAACGTCTTTGCCGAAGTCGTTGGAGGACGCAGGATTTTCTTCGTCTTTTATCAAATATTCTTTTAATTTTTTATAATTGAAAATGTAAATCCCCATAGAAGCATTGGTGGATTTTGGTTTTGCGGGTTTTTCTTCAAATTCATATACAGAGGAGTCGGGGTTGGTATTTAAAATACCGAATCTGGTTGCTTCTTCCATGGTAACATTTAACACGGCGATGGTAAGATCAGCTTCTTTTTCTTTATGGAACTGAAGCATTTTTGCATAATCCATTTTGTAAATATGGTCTCCGGATAAAATGAGCACATATTCCGGGTCAAACTGATCCATAAAATGCATATTCTGATAAATGGCGTTAGCGGTTCCTTTATACCAGTCTCCGGTTGCTCCCGCAAGATAGGGAGGGAGGATGTGCACACCGCCATACATTCTGTCTAAGTCCCAAGGTTGCCCGTTTCCGATGTAGGTGTTTAATTCCAACGGCTGATACTGAGTTAACACACCCACGGTATCCACGCCGGAATTCACACAGTTGGAGATGGGAAAGTCAATAATTTTATATTTTCCTCCGAAAGGAACTGCCGGTTTTGCACGTTCTTTTGTGAGAACATACAAACGGTTGCCGGCACCGCCTGCAAGTAACATTGCGACCATTTCTTTTTTTGCAATCATAAGAATTATCCTTTCTTGTTCTGTTGCATTTTATATGCTAAAATTTAAATACTTTTTTGTCGGGAGGCAAAATTTCCTCTCTGATAGTTATGCTTTTGTGATGATTTTTATGCTTTTTTTGTTCTCTTAGGCGTTGCTTTTTTATAGAAACATAATGCCGAGAACGGGGGAATGGTCAGTTCGATATATTGTTTCTGACCGTGCATTGCACCAGGTTTTGACGTAAGTTTCTGGGCAGGTGTTCCGTTTCCGCCGAATTCTTCTTTATCGGTGGAGAATATTTCCACATAATTACCCCGGTTGGGGACTCCCAGTTTGTAATTTTCATAGCGGTTGGAAGAAAAGTTAAACACGCTTAACAGCTTGTTTCCTTTTTTATCCATTCGCCAGAAGGCATACACATTGTTATAGCAGTCGTCTGCGCTGGTCCATTGGAACCCTTCCCAGCTGTCGTCACGTTCCCAAAGAGTGGGTTCGTTTTTATAAAAATGATTGAGTGCTTTCACAAAATCCTGATGTTTTTTGTGTTCGGGATATTGAAGTAATTCCCAGGAAAGCTGGGCTTCTTCATTCCATTCGTTTTGCTGAGCAATGTCAGCCCCCATAAAGGTCAGCTTTTTGCCGGGATGGGTAAACATATAGGTAAGATACGCCCGAAGATTTGCCAGTTTATCGTGGAAGTAACCCGGCATCTTGTTTAATAGGGAACATTTTAAGTGCACCACCTCATCGTGAGATAAGGGGAGTACAAAATTTTCCGAAAATGCATAGGTTAAGGAAAATGTCATATTGTTGTGAACGCCTTTTCTGAAAAAGGGGTCGGTTGCCATATAACGGAGAGAATCGTTCATCCAACCCATATTCCATTTGTAGTTAAATCCTAAACCGCCATCCTCTACAGGATAGGTAATCATGGGCCAGGCGGTGGATTCTTCCGCAATCATCATAATGCCGGGAAAATCGGAGAACACACGGGTATTTAATTTCTTTAAAAATTCCACCGCTTCCAAATTACCGTTTCCACCATATTGATTCTGTTCCCATTCGCCGTCTTTTCTGCCGTAGTCTAAATATAGCATGGAGGCAACCGCATCCACACGGAGCCCGTCAATATGATATTTGTCCAGCCAGAAACAAGCATTGGAAATGAGAAATGAAATTACTTCGTTTTTGCCGTAGTCAAAAATACGTGTGCCCCAATCTTTGTGTTCTCGTTTATATAAACTTTCGTATTCGTAACAAAAGCTTCCGTCAAATTCATATAAGCCTTGTGCATCTTTTGGAAAATGGGCAGGTACCCAATCTAAAATAACGCCAATGTTATTTTTATGGCATTCGTCAATAAAATACATAAAATCTTTTGGTTCACCATATCGGGAGGTGGGAGCATAATAACCCGTTACCTGATAACCCCAGGATTTATCGTAAGGATATTCACTCATGGGCATCAGCTCAATGTGGGTATATCCCATTTCTTTTACATAAGGAATTAGTTCTTCCGCCATTTTTTTGTAAGAAAAATTGTTGCCGTCGGCATACCGTTTCCAGGAGCCAAAATGAACTTCGTAAATGTTCATAGCCTTTTGATAAGGAGCTTCTCGTTTGGATAACCATTTGGCATCGTGCCAATGGTATTCTGATAAATCATATACCTTGGATGCATCTCCCGGACGGGTTTCCGAATGGTACCCATACGGATCGGCTTTTAACAAAGTTTCCCCCGATTGTGTGATAATCACAAATTTATAAGCATCAAATTCTTTTACATTGTCAATCACGCATTCATAGATGCCACCATCGGTAATTCGTTTTGCCGGATGAGCAGTATAATCCCAATCACAAAAAGAACCTGTCACAAAGACCGCCTTTGCTTTTGGTGCCCAGGTACGAAATACACATTTGTTGTCTTGCAGGTGTGCTCCTAAAAATTCGTAGGCACGGCTATTGGTCCCTTGATGAAACAGGTATTCTGCCATTTGATTGGTAGATTGTTGCATAGTATTTTGCCTCCTGATCTTTGCTCTAAAAAACACGACAAAATCGGCGGTTTCTCTCCGCCGTTTTTATTTCTCGGTTATTCGGGGGTTGCCGAAAATAAAAAGGATTGCTGTCGAACTTTGTATCTTTGTTATATTATAACATAAACCAAATAAAAAATAAAGTGTTTTTTGTAAAAAATATATAAAAAAATAAAAGTCTGTGTTTCTTTACAAAATTTGGAAAGTTTCCTTGGTAAATATCCATAAAAATATAGCCCAAACAAGACAAAATACTAACTGTTCTGTCAGTTGACAAACGGGCTAAAAAAGGGTATAATATATAGGGCATTTTTGTGCCTCATATTTTAAAGGAGAAAAAGCAGTTGAACATTTACTTTAATTCCCGCGATATTCTCTGTAAAAATCCTTTCGGTGCCGTTAAGACGAACCGTGAGATTTTGTTTCGTATTTTTGTTTTTAATGATATTTTTGTGGAAAAAGTTTCCCTGGTAACGTCCTGTGGAAATCAGTTTGATTTTTCTTATGCGGGATGCCGTGACAATTATAGTCAGTATGAGCTGAGGATTTTGTTTTCGGAAGCAGAAGCAGTGTTTTACGAATTTTGGATTCAGACCGAGCACGGCACCTTTATCGGCAGAAATCAGAATGGAAGACTGGTTTTGGACGAAACTCTTCCCATGTTCCAGCAGACGGTGTATCAGGAAAGATTTACCACACCTGATTGGGCAAAAGGGAAGATTATGTATCAGATTTTTCCCGACCGTTTCAATCGGAGCGACAAGGTGAAATTGCCTGCCACCAAAAACGAACGGATTTTTCACGAAAACTGGGATGAAATTCCCATCTTTTTGCCCCAGCAGAATCCTTATCTTGCCAACGATTATTTTGGCGGAAACCTTCGGGGGATTACAGAGCGCCTGGATTATCTTAAAGAACTGGGCGTTGGGATTATTTATCTGAATCCCGTGTTTGAAAGCAGTGAAAATCACCGTTACAGCACAGCAGATTACAAAAAAATTGACCCCTATCTGGGAACAGAAAAAGATTTCACCGATTTTACCAAAGCTTGTAAAAAACGTGGTATCCGTGTGATTTTAGACGGCGTGTTCAGCCATACGGGAGCCGACAGCGTTTATTTTAATAAATTCGGTCACTATGATTCTGTTGGAGCATACCAAAGCGAAGATTCCCCTTATTATCCATGGTATTCCTTTCAAAAACATCCCGATACCTACGAAAGCTGGTGGGGATTTAAAAATTTGCCAAATGTTCGGGAAGATCATGAATGTTATATGGATTTTATCACCAATCCCGAGCACGGTGTGTTAAAATTCTGGAGTGACCGTGGGGTTGACGGCTGGAGACTGGATGTGGCAGACGAATTACCCGATGTGTTTATTGACCGATTGAGAAAGACTGTAAAAGAAATCAATCCCGACGGATTTATCATCGGAGAAGTGTGGGAGGATGCTTCCAACAAGGAAAGCTACGGTGTGAAACGCCGTTATTTATTGGGAGACCAGCTGGACAGCGTAATGAATTATCCCTTCCGCACAGCCATTATTGATTATGTGAAGCATCACGATGCCAAAAAATTTGTAAATAGCGTGATGCCGATTTTAGAAAACTATCCTGAAGAAGTGCTTTCCGTCCTGATGAATTCTTTGGGAACTCACGATACAAAGAGAATTCTGACCGAACTAGGTGTATCAGAAGATATCCCAATGCAAGAGCAGGGGACCTACCGTATGTGCGAAGAAACCTACGATGAAGCAAAAAAACTTCTGAAAGTTGCCACGGTACTACAGTTTGTGTTACCTGGTATTCCCTGTATTTATTATGGGGACGAAGTTGGTTTGCAAGGCTTTGCAGATCCTTATTGCAGAAGCACCTATCCCTACGGCAAAGAAGACACAGAACTTCTGGATTTTTTCAAAAAAATCACAAAATTTTACACCGATTATGAAGACGAATTTCAAACATCGTCCACCCAAATCACTCACAATGAGGACATTCTCTGCCTAAAACGCGGGAACCTTACAGTGCTTGTCAATGCCAAAGATGAAACAGCACTTTGGAAAGAGGAAATTGCGGGTGAATCGGTATTTTCACACCACGGGGTGTTGTATAACGAATACGGCGTTTTAATGCCACCAAAATCTTATATAATCTTCAAACATCTGAAGGAGGAGCAATAGATATGAGCACCAAAAAAGAAGAGACCAAAGTGACTGCAGTGAAAGAAACTGCAAAAAAAACAACCACCAAAACAACTACCAAAGCAACTTCCAAGGTAGCTGCCGAAAAGAAAGCACCTGCAAAAAAAGCAGCACCGAAAAAAGAAACCATAACCACTACCGCTTCCAAAAAAATGACCAAAGCAGAATTAAAAGAAGCGTTGATCAACAAGTTGGAAGGTGTAAGAAACGTATCCGTGGAAGATGCAACCGAACGTGATATGTATTTTGCGCTGGGTACCTTAGTAAGAGAGCTAATCGGGAAAGAATGGGTAAAAACCAAAAAACATTATAAAGAAAATAATGTAAAACAAATTTACTATTTCTCCCTGGAATTCTTGATGGGAAAAGCGCTTCGTAAAGACTTAAGAAGACTCAATATCTTAGACGATATGACCGCAATCTTAAAAGAAATGGGCTTTGATATTACCAAAGTTACCCATATTGAACCCGATGCAGGATTAGGTAACGGTGGATTGGGAAGACTTGCCGCTTGTTTCTTGGATTCTCTGGCAGCTTGCGGTTATGCAGGTCACGGGAACGGTATCCGATACAGACACGGTCTGTTCAAACAGAAAATTGTGGACGGTTATCAGGTGGAAGAATCCGATAACTGGTTGAATACCGAAAACTTATACGAAGCACGCCGTTCTTCCAAATCCGTGGAAGTAAAATTCTACGGTGACGTGGTATGTGAAGAACGAAACGGCAAATGTTACTATTCTCAGGTAAACTATGATCCTGTTATGGCAGTACCTTACGATACTCCCATGATCGGATACGAAAATAATATCGTAAATACCCTGCGCCTTTGGAGTGCAGAACCCAAGGAAGATGAATTCAACTTCTCCAAATTCTCCCGTGGGGAATACTCCAGCGCAGTGGAATACCGTCAGTCTGTTCGTGCAATTTCTGACGTGTTATATCCCGACGATTCCAACTATTCCAATAAATTACTCCGTTTAAAACAGCAGTATTTCTTTGTGTCTGCAGGGTTAACCTCCATTTTAAGAGACTATGTGGCATTAGGAAATGATATCTGGAAATTAGATCAGTTTGTTTCCGTTCATATCAACGATACTCATCCTGCGCTTTGTGTACCTGAATTAATGAGATTGCTGGTGGACGAATACGAAGTACCCTGGGAAGATGCATGGGGCATCACCACCAGAACTTTGTCCTACACCAACCACACCATTATGCCTGAAGCTTTAGAAAAATGGCCTATCCATATGTATCGTGAGCTTTTACCCCGTATCTTTATGATTACCGAGGAAATCAACCGTCGTCTGTGCGAAGAACTCTATCAGATTTATCCCGGTGACACCGGTAAGGTTTCCTATATGGCAATTCTTCAGAATGATGTGGTCAATATGGCGAATATGTGTATCGCAGGTAGCCATAGTGTGAACGGTGTTGCAGCGGTTCACTCTCAGATTTTAAAAGATGAACTATTCCACGATTACTATATGACCACACCTGAAAAATTCAATAATAAAACCAACGGTATTACCCACAGAAGATGGTTGGTGGATTCTAACCCCGAATTAACCCAATTGATTACCAAAAATATCGGAAAAGAATTTATCAAAAAACCGCTTCAGCTTTCTAAAATTGTGGAAAAGGGATTGCATCAGGATTCCGCTTTCTTAGAAGAACTTGGCAAAATTAAATACCGCAACAAAATTAAACTGGCAAACTTTATTAAAGATAAACAGGACTTTTTATTAAATCCCGACAGCTTGTTTGACGTGCAGGTAAAACGTATCCACGCATATAAACGTCAGCTGTTAAAAGCATTCCAGATTCTGGATATGTATTTTGATATCAAAGATAATCCCACCAAAGTTCGTCAGCCCATGACCTTCTTATTTGGCGGAAAAGCGGCTCCCGGTTATGCTTATGCAAAACTGGTAATTAAGTTTATCAACTCCGTGGCAAACTTAGTAAACAATGACCCCGATACCAAGGATATTATCACTGTTCTGTTCTTGGAAAACTACAATGTTTCCTTTGCACAGCACATTTTCCCTGCATCCGACTTGTCTGAACAGATTTCCACCGCATCCAAAGAAGCCAGCGGTACCGGTAATATGAAATTTATGTTAAACGGTGCATTGACTATGGGTACCATGGACGGTGCTAACATCGAAATCGCGGAAGCAGTAGGGGACGCAAACATTTTCACTTTCGGTATGTCCGTAAGCGAAGTGTTAAATCACTACAGAGATCACGACTACCACAGTGTGAATATTTACGAATCCGATTACAAGCTCCGTCGTATTTTGGATACCTTAAAAGGTGATTTCTTCAAAGATGCACATCCCGGCGAATTTATGCCTATCTTTGATTCCTTAATTCACCAGAACGATGAATATTTTGTATTGGCAGACTTTGCATCTTACAAAGAAACCATGGAACGTGCAATGGATTTATACCGCACCAATCAGCAAAAATGGCTGTCGATGTCTGCATATAACATTGCAATGGCAGGCAGATTCTCTTCTGACGAAACCATCCGCAACTATGCAAACGAAATCTGGTTCTTAAAAGAAAACAAGATTAAATAATTCTTTTGTTCTTTTTAGTATCAAAAAATAACCGCACAATCTGTGCGGTTATTTTTTTATGGTATTCTAATTTTTTGAAATTTGATTTTTAAAAAATCCCATCTTAAAAATCAAGGCAGTTACAACGGTGGTGATGATAATTTCCGGAATCATATAAGTACCATTATAAATCAGAGAATACTCGAACACACTTTGTCCTGCTTCTGCGTACACACCCCAGATTAAAATGCCCGACAGAATGTGACACACATATCGAAGGGTAGTGACAATGGCTGCAGATACGGGAATTGCCCATCCTTTTTTTCCGAACAGTTTGTAGAAAAATCCCGAAAGTCCCAGTACACCAAATGCAATGACGTAATCTAATAATACCACTAAAACAAAGTAACCGAAGGTCTGCGTCGGTGGGGGATAAAATCCGAATAACATCTGGATGATGGCATAGGCGATGGAAGCCGAGAGACCCCATTTTGTGCCGAATAAAATACCTGCAATCACAATGGGAACCATAGATGCTATGGTAATGCTTCCGCCCTGAAGCCAGGGAGCAGGAATCAGTTTTGATACCCACATCAATACTGTTGCTAAAGCAATCAGCAGGGCACAGGTGGTTAGTTTTTTGGTTGTTGACATGTTTTTTTATTACTCCTTTCAATTTTCAGAAAAGAATAATACCAATAAAAAAGCCCGAATCAAAAAATGATTCGGACAAAAAGAAAACACGTTATTTTCCCTACGTTGGCATTATCCAAATCAGGTTACGGGTCAAAGTGCAACACACTTACTCTCAGCCGACTTACGGTCAGCCCCCCAAATTTTTAATTGTTTGGTATTTCGAAATACAATTGCATTATACAACCGAATACTTCGTTTGTCAAGTATTTTTCAAAAATCGTCTTGCTTTTTTTGTTTTGATATGCTACAATAAACTGATGTATCAATACAAAGAATTGTGAGGAAAAATATTTATGGAAATGGATAGTAATAAAAAAGCTCTGAAAATGGGAGTGATATCGGGTATCTGCACCTATCTTTTGTATATCATTTTTGTGGTGACAGTCGGAATTTTAACAAATTGGCAAAGCTTTTGGAAGATGGATCCGGTTACCCAAACGTTTCAGCTTCAGACAAACGGTAATATTTCCTGGGAAATAGTTACCATTATCGGTTTAATTTTAGCATCGCTTGTTCCTTTTATTCTGATGAAATATGAAAAAATAAAATATGCATTTATTTATATCGGAATCAGTTTGCTGTCTTGTGTTTGGTTATACGGGTCAACATTGGGTGCTTATTATATGATTGGTGATATGACCGGCACAACAGTGCATTGTCCCTTCGGTCCCATTGACGGATTTTATTTCTTTGTCTTTGTATTTTTATTGGGATCTGCGATCGGAACAATTGTATCGTTTGTGTTTAATTTTATGAGAAATAAGGATTAATCTTTCAAACAGTACGGAGGATTTTTAGTATGATTAAGTTTAATAACGATTGGGATATTGTGTTAAAGGGAGAATTCGATAAACCTTATTATTTGAAACTGCGTTCTTTTTTGGTGCAGGAATACTCCAACCACGTGATTTATCCTGATATGTATGATATTTTTAACAGCTTGAAACTAACCTCCTACTCCAATGTAAAAGCAGTCATTATCGGGCAGGACCCTTATCATGGCAGAGGTCAGGCACACGGGCTTTCTTTCTCGGTGAAAAAAGGGGTGGATATCCCGCCGTCTTTAATGAATATTTATAAAGAATTACATAATGATTTAGGTTGCAAGATTCCAAGAAACGGCTTTTTGGAAAAATGGGCAAAGCAGGGAGTTCTGCTCTTAAACAATGTGTTGACCGTTCGTGAAAACCAACCCAATTCTCACAAAGGATGCGGTTGGGAAGACTTTACCGACCAAGTCATACGTATGTTAAACGGCAGAGAAAAACCGATTGTATTTATTTTGTGGGGTGCTAATGCTAAAACTAAGGAAAAACTGATTACAGCCCCTCAACATCTGATTTTAAAGGCTGCGCATCCCAGTCCCTTATCTGCATATAACGGTTTTTGGGATTGTAAGCATTTTTCCAAAACCAATCAGTTTTTAAAAATGACAGGTCAGGAACCCATTGACTGGCAAATTGAGGATGATGCGGATAATCTGCCTGAATATTTAGGATAATTTTTGAATCATAAAAGGGTTCTTTGGATATGAAAAGAACCCTTTTTCGTTGATTTTAAGCTATTTTCCAACTGTTTTGAAAAAAATGAAAAAATTTTAAAAAAATTTGAAAAAAGTATTGACAAATGATAAGTTGTTTGTTATAATATCATTCGTTGGTTGGCTGCCGTAGCTCAGTAGGTAGAGCGCATCCTTGGTAAGGATGAGGTCATGGGTTCAACTCCCATCGGGAGCTCCATAAGATCCGCATACGAAAGTATGCGGATTTTTTCTTTTTTGCGGAAACTTTTTGTAACATCTTGAAATTTATTGTGTAAAATGGTATAATAAAAGTAATAACGCCATTATATTTGGAGGTTGGGAATATGTCAAAACAGTATTTTGTTTGTTTATACGGCGGTGCATCCGACAATATAGCAGATGTTCATAAGGATGCTGTAAAAGAATTATGTGGCAATTTAGCAAAACAGGGATTTTCTCTGGTATATGGTGCAGGTGCTACCGGTTGTATGGGTGCGGCTGCTGAAGGCTTTCGTGAAAACGGCGGTTATATTATGGGAGTAACCCCTCGCTTTATGGGCGATTTTGAAGATATTTTTGACTGTGATAATACCATCAAGGTAGACACTATGGCAGAACGAAAAACTTTAATGGAAAAACATGCTGATTTGTATTTAATTGCTCCCGGCGGAATCGGTACCATGGACGAATTTTTCCAGATTGTTACCCTAAAATATTTAGAACAGATGGAAACACCTATTGTGATTTTAAATTTAGATGGTTTTTATGACAGTTTATTAGCACTTTTGGATAGTTTGATTGCCCAGAAAGCGGCAGGAGAAAAAATCCGTACTTTGTTTGACGTGGTAACAGATATTCACGACGAAAAACTAACTACACTTCTGGAAAATGTGAAACAGTAAAAGCAAGAGGACATTATGATTCAATTTAGAAAAGCAACAAAAAACGATATTGAAAGAATCTGGGAAATATATTTGGAAAATCATATTGAGGAAGAAGCGGGCAGAGCTGTTATCGGTTGGAATCGCAATATTTATCCCGTAAAATCCACTGCAGAGGCGGCACTTTTGCGAGATGATTTATTCGTTTTGGAAGATGGATCGGGAGTAATGGGAACGGCGGTTATCAATCAGGAACAAATGGATGTGTATCCCTTAGGTAATTGGCAGTATGATGCCGCTGACGAAGAAATTATGGTGCTTCATACGTTGGTTATCTCCACAAAGGCTGCTCGAAAAGGCTATGCTAAAAAATTTGTAGAATTTTATGAGCAGTATGCAAAAGAACACGGCTGCCCGTATCTTCGGATGGATACCAACGAGCGAAATGTCCGTGCCAGAGCAATGTATGAAAAATTAGGATACCAAGAAATCGGAATCGTTCCCTGTGTGTTTCATTCTATGACGGGCATCAATATGGTTCTTTTGGAAAAGAAAGTATAATACTGAAAAAAGGATATCAAAAAATATGAAAATTGTAATACAAAGAGTTTTGGAAGCAAGTGTAAAAATTGACGGGAATATTTATGGACAAATCGGAAAAGGATATTTGCTTCTTATCGGTGTTTCCAATGAAGATACCAAACAAATTGCAGATAAAATGCTGGAGAAAATAGCAAAACTCCGCATTTTTGAAGATGAAAACGGCAAAACGAATTTAAGCATTGCAGATGTTGGTGGGGAGGTGCTTGCAGTTTCTCAATTCACCTTGTATGCAGACTGCAAAAAAGGTAATCGTCCCAGCTTTATTAACGCCGGAAAACCCGATATGGCAGAAGCACTATATCTTTATATGTTGGAAAAATGCCGTGAATTATTTGGAAAAGTGGAATGCGGTCAGTTTGGTGCGGATATGAAGGTTTCATTAGTCAATGACGGCCCGTTTACCATTGTATTGGATAGTAACGAAATTTTGTAGGAATCAGGATATGAAAAAGAAATTTTTATTATTTGATGTGGATAGAACTTTGTTAGATTTTGACCGTTCCGAAGCAGAGGCAATTAAAAATACCCTCCGCCATTTCGGCTTGCCCGTAACCGATGAAATCTGCAACCGTTATCCCGCCATTAACGAAATGCTTTGGGAAGAATTTGAAAAAGGAACCATTGAAAAGGCAACCATTTTATACCGTCGATTTGATATTTTATTTTCAGAATTCGGTATCAGCTTTGATTCTAAAGAATTTGATGCTTATTACCGCACCGATTTATCCAGACACGCTTTTCTGATATCCGGTGCTAAGGAACTTTTGTTATCGCTGAAGGAGAAAGGTTATCAGATTCATTATGTCACCAACGGTACCGCAGGAGTGCAGTATCCCAGATTAAAACAATCGGGACTGG
>JAFYVF010000085.1 GCA_017549265.1 Clostridia bacterium | reverse complement strand
TTTTTTCTGAAAAAACTCTTGATTTTTCATCGATATTATAGTATAATTTTTTCATAATTCATACGGCTCCATCGTCTAATGGTTAGGACGCCGCCCTCTCAAGGCGGCAATAGGGGTTCGAATCCCCTTGGAGTCACCAAAGAAGAAGCGTAATTTTGATACAAAGTTGCGGTTCTTTTTTTATGTCCGAAACCCCTTTATTAAAAGGAAACTAAAAAAAGATAAGTTTCCGAGTGATTCATCTATATATGTAGATACATCTGTTTTTTTACATATTTATAAAATCAAAATTCACTCAAAAATTTTCTAACGAAAAATGCACCGAGAAAAGTTTCATAGTGAAATAGCGGTGCATTTTTGTTTTTATTCGTTTTTATAAGCTTATTAATGGTTATCCAAAACTCCTTATCAAAGGAATAATTTAAGGTTTGCTTATGATTTTAACTTCGATTGTTTTATCATTAATGATATCATCTTCCGTAAAAGCGCAAAACAGAATTTCTTTTTCTTCTGTTCTGCCGTGGTCAAATACCAAATAAATTTTACCGTCGTAAAAATCCACATCCGGATAGGAAGAAGTTCCTTCATAAATACATTTTTTGTATTTAAATGTTCTGCCGTCATCCTCTGAAAGATATACAGACATGTTAACCCGTTTTTCTTTGCTGTCATTATTTACAAGCAAAATTCTTCCTGATGGCGTTCTTCCAATGAAAAATCTTGTATTCGGACTTTCGATGTCTGTCAGTTTGGTTTCTGACCAGGTTTTACCGCCGTCTTCTGACACAGTTTCTGCAAGATATCCGGTAGTATTTCGTGCAAGCATATGTAAAGAACCATCTTTTCGCTCATACACCATAGTTTCATCAAAAGGCGT
Organism: Clostridia bacterium; assembly: GCA_017549265.1. Classification (GTDB taxonomy): domain Bacteria; phylum Bacillota; class Clostridia; order UMGS1840; family UMGS1840; genus SIG452. Next base: position 3,764 of record JAFYVF010000085.1, on the reverse strand, counting down.
TTCAATTTTCTTTGCACCATAGTGTCTTTTAAAGGTTTCGCCCTTATCCTCAGAAATACTGTATCCATAACAATCGGTAATCTGATCATAATTGCAATTCAACCATCTGCCGTCAGACAAAAAAGTCGTTTTGCAACGCAGAAAACCACTATCCACATACCGCGGTTCGCTGAAAGTTAATACTTCGGCATCCGGGTCATCGCAAACGGTCAGCCATTGTGCGTGATGAAAATCTGCAAAAATATATCCGTCTATCCAATGATAGCACCGTTCATCCGACTTAATGGTGTCATTTTGCACCCAATACACAAAAAGCTTACCTTCAGGTGATACAACTAGCTGAATATCAAGTGCCTGTACGCAAAGTTCTATATTGCTCGGAATAATCAAAACAGGCTCCGACCAGGTTTTTCCTTTATCATCGCTGTAAATCAGCAAATTATAGTTTTCCATATGCGGTTCTCTTGTGCCGCCTGAATACCATCCCATAAAAATTCTGCCATTTTGTGTAATCGCTATGGTAGGACAACCTTGAAATTGGCGGATAGATTCGCTGTATTTTTCATCTTTGCAATTATAAAGCATTTCACAAGCAATTCGTTTTGACATTTTTGTTCTCCTCATACATAATATATCAATTGGTTATTTCAAATATGTCTACTTTATTATTTAACAGGAACCAATTTAATCGCTGTGTTTCTGCAGTTTTGGCCGGTACAAGTGTAATTTACCGACGCATTTTTGTCACCGGTAAGCTCGTGCTCACCCAAAAGAATCCAACCGCAGTCTGCCGTTTCCCCTTCAGGAAGCTTAAGTGCCATAGAGCCGGCGAGGGTATCTTTGCCGTCCTGCGTCAAAACCATATCCATCTGGCTGATGTTGTTTTTGTGCGGCATTCTCCACATATAAATTTTGTACTTACCTTTTGGAACATCTGCTAAAGGATAGATGGATTTAAGTCCTGCCGTATGTGTCCAAAGATGTTCTTTTTTGCCGTCATAATTCATAAAGGATGCAGATGTTGTCCAGGAACCTTCTGTTACACCGGGGATAATGATTTCACCATCATAGGTGGTGTTATCAATGGGTTGTTCCGAAACAGTTACTTCCGGAACGGCATCTTTAGGTTCAACAGTATCCGCTTTATCCTCACTGTCTGTATCAACAGGCGTACCAAATCGTGTAAAGTTGGTATCCCCTACTTTATCGGGACGTTGCCAGATACGAACATAATCAACCACCTGCGCAGTTTTGTCAATGCTGTCCGGAATTGAGCCTGCCCAGTTGAGCACCGCAGAAGAAAGGTACGGCACGGTGGGGACAAGTGCGTTAAAGTTTTCTTTTTCCGCAATCACTTTGCCATCAAAGTAATAAATAAGCTTATCTTCATTCCATTCCAGCGCATAGGTATGGTAATCTGCCGATAAGTCATATTCCGAACCTGTTTTTTCGGAATATGCTTTTTTACTGCCATCTGCAAAATGGTGATGATAATTTGTGTTTACAATATTGGGATAATGCCCTTCGTTTATGTCAAGCTCGTATCTTTTGCCTTCTTTTTCACCGACACTGCTTGTCATCCAGAAAGAGTTGTTAATGCCCGAGCATTCTGCAATTTTATAACGCGCTTCCCAATAACCGCAGCTTTGCGAGAACACTTCGGGACGCACCCAAACCGAACCTGCAGTCCATTCTTTGCCGCCTCTTTGTTCGCGTCTTACTTCAAGATTTAAATTACCGTCTTTTACAACTGCGTTTTCGGGCCATCTGGACGAAAGAAGCGATGCAGGCGACTGTGCCGCCGATTTCCAGATTGTCCAGTCCATTTCGGTGCCGTTAAATTCATCATTAAATGTAAGCACCCATTCTTCGTCTGTAGGTGGTCCTGCCCAGACAAACATCTGCATAAAGCGTTTTAAAATAACCGCACCCTGCGCTCTTGTCGCATTTTCCAAAGCCGAAACAGTTGTGTCGGAGGTACCTTTGATAATACCTGTCTGAATCAAATATTTGAGTGCATCAGTTGCCCAATCCGAAACCGAATCGGTATCGGTAAAGTTTTCCCAACCGTTTGGCAAATCAGAAAGCCATTCGTCATTCTTTCCGATTTGTTTGATTGCATTATAAGTAAAAAGTGCCATTTCCTGACGGGTGATGGGTTGTTCGGGTTTAAAACCGTCCTCTGTCGGCAAACCGTTTAATAAGCCGTTTGCTTTTGCGGTTGCAATGTAAGGCGCATACCATTCGGATGCATCCACATCCGCATAAGATTCGCCCACTACCGTTTCATAGCCCATTGCTCTGTCTAAAATAGTGATGTATTCCGCTCTTGTAATTTGTGCTTCGGGAGAAAAAACACCCTCTGCAACGCCCGAAACAAGTCCTTCGTTTGCCATGTATTCCACATCATAGTTTGCCCAGTGACCAACCATGTCGTCAAATTTATCCAAAGGCACCATTGCAACCAATTTTGTGTAGGCATCTTCCAGAGGCGTTACATAAACGGTCTGCCACAAGCCGCCTGTTTCGCTGTTTAACACTTCAAACATAATGGTAGAGGCTCTTGTGTTGCCCTTAACATCTGTAGTCGGCACGGTTACAAGCTTAACAAATTCTTCTTCCGGCTTGCCTGCAAAATCAAAAGAACCTAATGTTACCCATTGATTTTCAGTATAACTTGCAGGATTTAAATGAATTTCGTCAACCTTACCGTTGTGATGAATTTCATATTTAACATCGCTAACCTGATTTACATGCCAATAAAGCATATAAACGGAAATACGAACATCACCTACAGTATTTAACTGCGGTTTGTATGTAACACTTGCTTCGGTTTCGCCTGCCGCAATCCACAAGGACTGGGGTGCCTTTGTCATAGGTCCCTGCACGGCATTAGAAAACTTCCAACCGCCCTCAATGGTACATTCACCTGTGGGATTAACTGTAATATTTTCAATAAGCGAACCATTGCTGGGTGCTTCCTTTTTCGGTTCTTCTTTTTTGGGTTCTTCCGGCTTTGCTTCTTCCGCCGGTTTGCTTTCGGTTACCGGTTTATCGGTGGGCACCAAACGGATTTTTGTTGCGCGCACATTACCGTCACCGCAAACCAATTCGACTTTCTGGTCACCGTCTGACGCAAAATCGTACACGCCAAGGTTTACCCAACCGCTTTCCATCGGCTCGCCGTTTTGCTTGATGATAACCGACGCACCGTCTGTCTTTCCGTTGTGATTCACCGCAAAGTTTGCTGTTACACCATCGTTTTTATGGGCAATCAGCCAGTAATCCACTTCATAATTACCTGCCTTTATGCCTTCAATCTTAAAGGTTGCGGTGTTACCGGTAGTTGCTGTCCATTGATGCTTTAAGCCTGTGTGAGTAGAGCTTTTCCATTCGCCGGTAAGCTCGTAAGTTTCAATTGCAATTTCACCACTCTTACTATCGGTGCTTGACACCTGCTCTGCCGCAAAAACGGGCACACAGGACAAAGTAAAAACCAAAGTAAGCAACAGTGCTAACAGTTTTTTCATGATTCATCCTCCTTTATTTGTTTTGAAAACTGTTCTAACAATTTAAGTGTATCACATCCACAAATATTTGTAAATTCCCTGCACTGACCAAATTCTCTCCAAAAATGCTCCACGTTTCATTTTAGTTTTAACTCTGTTGGCGTGCAACCGTACTCACGCCGTATGGCTTTCCAAAGTGCATTCGGATTGCTGTATCCGCATTTTTCTGCCGCTTCTGCTACACTCGTACCTTTT
>JAFYVF010000084.1 GCA_017549265.1 Clostridia bacterium | reverse complement strand
TAAATAGCTTAGCACTTCGTCTTTTTTCAGACCGCCGAACATGGATTTTTTAAAGCCGTTTACCTGCATAACTCTACACTCCTGTTTTTGTTTTAAAAACTATTTTACTTCCACGGTCCAACCCATATCGTCTTCGATTTTACCCCACTGGATACCGGTGATGGTGTCGTATAATTTCTGGGATACGGGACCGATTTCGTTGTTGTTGATGAGCATTACATCATCTTTGTAACGCAGTTTTCCAACGGGAGAAATTACCGCTGCAGTACCGGAACCGAAACATTCTTCCAGTTTGCCTGCTTTCTGAGCGGCAATCAGTTCTTCCGCACTGATTTTTCTTTCTTCCACGGGCAGACCCATTTTTTTGCATAACTGAATTACGCTGTCACGGGTAACGCCGGGTAAGATAGAGCCGTTTAATTCAGGGGTTACGATTTTGCCGTCAATTTTGAAGAAAATGTTCATAGCGCCCACTTCTTCAATGTATTTTCTTTCCACACCGTCTAACCAGAGCACCTGGGAATAGCCGTCATCGTGTGCTTTCACCTGAGCTGCCAAGGATGCTGCATAGTTACCGCCGGTTTTTGCAAAGCCGATACCGCCTTTTACGGCACGCACATACTCGTCTTCAATCCAGATGCCAACGGGAGCTAAACCGCTTGCGTAGTACGCTCCGGAGGGAGATAAGATAATCATAAATTTGTAGGTTTTAGAAGGTGCAACCCCTAAGAATTCATCAGTTGCAATGATGAAAGGACGAATGTATAAAGAAGTGCCGTCTGCGGTGGGAATCCAGTCTTCATCCACTTTTACCACTGCTTTTACCGCTTCCACGAAATCTTCCACGGGAATGTTGGGAATGCACAGACGGTCGTTGGTGTTGTTGGTACGTTTTGCGTTCATATCGGGACGGAACAGACGTACTTTACCGTCTTTTCCGCGGTATGCTTTCAAGCCTTCAAACATTTCCTGACCATAGTGGAACACCATGCAGGCAGGGTGCAGGCTTAAGTTATGCACAGGAACGATTTTGGCATCGTGCCAACCGATTCCTTCGGTATATTCCATTTCAAACATATGGTCGGTAAAAATTTTACCGAAGCCTAAATTAGACTGGTCAGGTTTCTGACCGGGAGTCTGAGTTTTGGTGATTTTGATTTCCATAATCAACACGCCTTTCCTGATTGTAATCTTTGATTACCTTTCATTATACTATAGTTTTCTTAAAAATTCAACTGTTTTTTACGAAAAAACCAAAATGTTTGTCCGGGTTTGCGAAAAAAATTTTCAAAATCATCTTGCTATTTTAAAAAATATATTGTATAATATAGTGTGATATAGATTAAAATGATGTACCTATGTCCACAGAAGGAGAGAGACGTTCGTGTCAAAAATCAGAATTTGCGTGGATACTGCAAGTGATATCGACTTAAAAACTGCACAAAAATATGATATTCACCTGCTTCCCATGACCATTACCATGCAACAAAAAGAATATAAAGAGGCATACGATTTTACCAAAGAGGAGTTTTACAATCTTCTGCCGGAAGGGGACGAAATCCCCACCACGGCACAGATTCCCCCCTTTGAATTTTTGGATGCCATTAAAAAAGCGTATAAAGACGATGTGACCGATTTGATTATTGTCACCATCAATGCCAAAGCATCCTCCACCAACAATTCCGCTCAGCTTGCAAGAAAAATGTTTTACAATGATATGCCCGACTGCAAGATGAAAATTACGGTGGTGGATACTGCAAGCTACAGCTACGGATATGGCTATCCCGTACTGGCGGCAGCCAAGATGGCCAAAGAAGGTAAGTCTGCCGAACTGATTTTAAATTATTTGGAAGACTGGTTTACCCGTTTGGAAATTTATTTCACGGTGTTTGATTTAAAATATGCCAAAAAATCAGGCAGAATCGGTGGTGCTGCGGCAATCGCAGGAGAGCTTTTGGGCATTAAACCCATTATGTGTTTAACCGGCGGTGACTCGGTAACCGCTCAAAAAGTGCGTGGCATTCCCAAAGCCATGGACGTTCTATGCAAAATTGCGGAAGAAAGAATCGGTGCCGATAAAAAATATATTGTGTTACACGGCAAAAACGACAGCAAAGATTTTACGAAAATGGCAAAAGATGTGTTGAAGGAAAAAATGCTGGAATCTGTTCTGATTGGTCCCTGCATTGTGGTTAACGCAGGCCCCGAAGTGCACGGAATTGCCTTTTTGGGAGAAAAACGTGACCAGCAGGTGCTTTATTAAAAGGTGAAATCATGCATACGATAGAATTTTATAATGAGGTGGAAGAGGTATTCTCTCAACAGGAAGAACTGACCGCCTTTTTAAACCAATGCCTTGCGGTGATCAATCCCGATTTTTCGGTGCTGTTAACCGTCACGGTGACGGATAACGAAACCATCCGTCAGGTAAACCGTGAACAACGAGATATGGATAAACCCACAGACGTGCTGTCCTTTCCCATGCTGTTTTACAAGGAGCCCGAAGTGTTGGCAGAACCCCTCAAGGAATATGATTACGACCCCGAAAGCGGATTGGTCGTGCTGGGGGATTTGATGCTTTCTCACGAAAAAATTGTGGAGCAGGCAGAAGAATACGGTCATAGCTACCAGAGAGAGCTTTGTTATTTAACTCTCCACGGTCTGCTTCATCTGTTTGGCTATGACCATATGGTAGATAGCGACAAGGTTATTATGAGAGCTCGCGAGAAAGAGATATTATCGAAAATAATGAAGAATGAAGAATGAAGAAT
>JAFYVF010000007.1 GCA_017549265.1 Clostridia bacterium | reverse complement strand
TTTAGAAAATTAGAAAAATGAGTAGAACCTTTCCGTGATTGCTGCGTGAAAGCACAAGAGGTTGTTAGACCTTGAAAGTGGCAATGAAATTTTCGTTGCAATTTGAGTGGTACCGCGGGTGAATATTTTGAAATTACACTCGTCTCAAAGAATTTTACCGATACTTTGAGGCGAGATTTTTTTTGCCTCAAACAACAGGAGGAAATTTCTATTATGGAAAACTCAAGAGACATCAGCTTAAAAATTAAAGAAATGGCGTGGCGTATCCGTGAGCTTCGTGAAATCGAAGGCTTCACCACTGAAGAAATGGCGGGGAAAACCGGCGTATCTTTGGAGGAATACGTGAGAATGGAAAACGGGGAAGCAGATTTAAACTTTGCTTTTATTTACCGTTGTGCAGAAGCGTTCCGTGTCAACGTGACCGATATTATTGAAGGTGCCAGCCCCAATCTTCGTTCCTACACCGTAACCCGTGCAGGTGGCGGTCAGGAAATTGCAAAGGCACACGGCATGGTGTATTACAATATGGCACACGCTTTCCGCAACCGTATTGCAGAACCTTTGTATGTTGTAAGTACTTATGACGAGAAAGCTCAGAATAAAGATATTGAACTGACCACTCACGAAGGTCAGGAATGTGATATTGTTATTGAAGGCCACTTAATGGTTCAGATTGGTGAGCATAAAGAAGTGCTGGGTCCCGGTGACAGTATCTATTACAACAGTGATACCCCTCACGGCATGATTGCGGTAAACGGAAAAGATTGTAAATTCTATGCAATTGTGCTTCGTGCTGACGCAGAAGTTGCAGAAACCACCAAAGAAGTGGTTCCCACCGAACAGATTATCGGCTCCATTCACAGAGATACCAAAGACAGAATTTATCATAAATTTATCGACGTGGTGGAAGATGAGCAGGGAACTCCCACCTCTATCACCTTTAAAAATACTGAAACATTCAACTTTGCCTTTGATTTGGTGGACGAGCTTTCCAGACGCGAACCCGAAAAACTTTGTATGCTCCACATTTCCAAAGACAAAACCGAACGTCGCTTCACCTTTACCGATATGCGTAAAATGTCCAGCCAGTGTGCAAACTATTTTGCATCTTTGGGTATCAAAAAAGGCGACAGAGTAATGCTCATTTTAAAACGTCACTATCAGTTCTGGATTGCAATGCTTGGTTTAAATAAACTGGGTGCAGTTGCAATTCCTGCAGTTGACCAGCTGCACGAACACGACCTGGAATACCGCTTCCAGTCTGCCGGCGTCAGTGCAATCGTTTGTACTGCAGACGGTGAAGTGGCAAATTATGTGGATATGGCGGCAAAAACTTGTCCCACGCTCAAACATAAAATGCTGGTTGGCGGTGAAAAAGAAGGCTGGAGAAACTTTGACGAAGAATATAAACGCTTCAGCACTCATTATAACCGCACCGAGGATGCTCCTTGTGGCGATGATACCATGCTCATGTACTTTACCTCAGGCACCTCCGGTTATCCCAAAATTGCAACTCATAACTATAAATATCCCTTGGGACATTTTCACACTGCAAAATACTGGCATAATGTGGATCCCGACGGCTTGCACTTTACCATTTCCGATACCGGTTGGGCAAAAGCAATGTGGGGTAAACTGTATGGTCAGTGGCTCTGCGAAGCTGCAACCTTTGTGTATGACTTTGACCGTTTCGATGCAGCAGAAATTCTGCCCATGTTCCAAAAACATCATATCACCACCTTCTGTGCACCGCCTACCATGCTTCGTATGATGGTAAAACAGGATATTTCCAAATACGATTTCTCCTCCGTTCGTCATATGACCACTGCAGGGGAAGCGCTCAATCCCGAAGTTTACCGTCAATTTGAAAAAGCAACGGGACTGCAGATTAAAGAAGGCTTCGGTCAGACCGAAAGCACCATGATTATTGGTAACTTGGTTGGCAAACCTCATAAAATCGGTGCAATGGGTAAACCTGCTCCCATTTATAAAGTGGAACTGCACAATGCAGACGGCGAACAGGTAAAAACCAGTGAATCCGGTGAAATCGTTATCAACGTGAAAGACGGGGCACCCTGCGGTCTGTTTACCGGTTACTACGGTGCAGAAGAAAAAACCAAAGAAGTTTGGCACGACGGTTACTATCACACCGGTGACGTTGCATGGTGCGATGAAGACGGTTACTATTGGTATGTTGGCCGTGTGGATGACGTTATCAAATCCTCCGGTTACAGAATCGGGCCTTTCGAAATTGAAAGCGTTATTATGGAATTGCCCTATGTATTGGAATGTGGTGTTTCCGCAGTTCCCGATGAAGTAAGAGGTCAGATTGTAAAAGCATCTATCGTGTTGGTTGCCGGCACCGAAGGTACCGACGAACTAAAAAAAGAAATTCAGAATTATGTTAAGGAAAAAACTGCTCCGTATAAATATCCCAGAATTGTGGAATTTAGAGATTCCTTACCCAAAACCGTAAGCGGTAAAATTCAGCGTAATAAGTTGTAAAATAAAAATGACAATATTGTAACAAATATTGTCATTTTTATTTTTATGTGATAGAATGGATTTGATAAAATGCGCCAAACAGGTGAATCTCACCACTCGCCGTACAATGCGTACGGCTTCGGGTAACCACCTTCGGTGTTCGATTTCCCTGTTTTGCATCATTTTCTCTGCATCTATTATGTGGTATGAAAACATCAAATTTCCTTCACGAAATATAAAAAGGAACCTGTTTATGAATCAATTATTGGAAAATATTTTAGAAAATTGCCGAAAATATACTAAGGACGGAAAACTGGCAAGTTATATTCCCGAATTGCAGAAAACAGACCCCGAAAAATTGGGGATTTGTGTGGTAACTGATGAGAATGCTTTGTATACTGCAGGGGATTCGGATATCCGTTTCACGATGCAGAGTGCTATCAAGCCAATTATTTTGTTGTTGGCACTGATGGATCGGGGTGAGGAAGAAGTGCGAAAGCTGGTGGGCGTGGAATCCACAGGGAAACCCTTCGATGCCTTTAACTACAGCGACCAGGCGTTAAAAAGAGAACACATCAACCCGATGATTAACGCCGGTGCCATTGCGCTTTGCACTTTGATTGACGGCGAAACTTATGACGAAAAGTTTGATCGTCTTTTAAAGCTGGTTCAAAAATTAGCAAATAATCCGAAAATGGAAATTGATGAAAATGTGTATCAATCGGAAAAAAGAACAGGAAGCAAAAATCGTGCTTTGGCATATATGCTTCAGGCATACGGTTTGATTCACGATCAGGTGGAGCAGGTTCTGGATTGCTATTTCAAGGCTTGCTCGGTGTTAGCAAGTAGTGTAGATTTGGCAAAAATCGCTTTGGTGTTTGCTAAAAAAGGGAAACTATCGAGTGGAGAACAGGTGTTTTCGAAAGAGTATGCAAAATATATCAATGCGGTGCTGATGACCTGTGGTATGTACGACGGGTCCGGTGAATTTGCCTTAAATGTGGGTGTGCCTGCCAAAAGTGGGGTAGGAGGCGGCATTATGGCAATCGTTCCCAACCGAATGGGAATCGGCATTTATTCTCCGGCGTTAGATAGCAAGGGCAACAGTTGTGCAGGAATTAAATCTTTGGAACTTCTCAGTAAAGAATTAGACCTTAGTATTTTTTAATTTTTTTGTTTTTTGATTTTTTTTGATTTTTCGATAAGGTTCTCTCAGACTTTATCGCAAAAGAAAGAGAAGAGGAACGTATGAATACAATTGAAGTCGTTGCGCAAATATTGGGAATGGTCACAGTTGTGTTGGGTTTTTTGGCATATCAGGTGAAAACCGACAAACAACTGTTGGTTGTGAATCTGTTGGACTGCGGCGTGTTTGCTGCACATTTCTTTTTGCTGGGAGCAATTTCCGGCGGCGTGTTGAATACGGTTGGAGTTCTCAGAAGTTTTGTGTACTATCATAAAGATAAAAGTTTTTACAGACCGAAATTATTTCCCGTTTTATTTGCCGTTCTGATGCTTGTTTTGGGAATCTGGTCATCTGTTATGGCGGGAGAAGGATTTTACGCTGTGTTTGTGATTGCAGGTCTTGTGATAAACACGCTGTGCTTATCTTTGAAAGACCCTCAAAAAATCCGCATCAGTGTGCTCTTTACCTGCCCGATGGTGCTGATTTACGATATTATCGTGCATTCTGTAGGCGGTGCCATCTACGAATCGGTAGCCATTGTGTCTGCCATTATCGGACTCATCCGTTATCGCCAGAAGAAAACGGTATAAATGCATACAATAAAACTTTGCAAAAAAATAAAATTATATAAAATTGACAACCAAGTTGTACTCGTATAGAAGAAATTAAAAATGAAATGGAGAACTGAAAATGAAGCATTTTATTTTCAACAAAGAACGTATGGATTTTCGTTATAGCTCCGGCACTACCATTTATAACGAAAAACTTTGGGACGGCAGATTAGTGAGCATCAACTACTGCGCAACCGGTATGCCTCCCCATGACCATGACTGTGTGATGGAAGCACCTGTGTGTGCATTTGATTTAGCAGTTGACGGAAAAGATGCCACCTTTGGTTGGGAATTTGACAACTGGACTACCTATGAAGATGCATCCGGTCGCCCCTGTGCAGAACTGACCTTAAAAAATCCCAAATTAAGCCTGCAGTTAAGAGTTCTGACTCTTTGCGGTGAAAACGGATTCTTCTCCCGTCATATTTATATCAAAAACTTATCCGATAAACCCCAGTCTATCACCAAGATTTCTCCCCTTTGCGGTACCTTATGGGAAAAGAAACATGACGTGAAAGACTCCTTGGGTGATTATGATCAGTCCTTGGTTTATGTAGGTTGTTTTAAAGATAATCACTGGGGTGCGGAAGGTAATTTTGATTGGTATAATGTTCCTTACAATGCCTGGGTTTCCTTTGGCGGTGAAAACGGAAGAAGCGGTCACGGCCATCCTTTTGCCATTGCTAGAAATGACCTTTTGGGTGGATATTTTGTATGTCAGATGGAATGGGGCGCAAACTGGAAATTTGCATTCAAAAACGATTTTCGTAACTTTGCTGCAACCGATAACAACGGTCTGAAACCCTATATCCGTGTGAAATTCAACCTGTCTCCCGAAGCACCTGCACCTATGCGTGTGATGGAAGCAGGTGAAGAAGTGGAAGCACCTCGCATCCATTTTGGATTTGGTTACAACGATTTTGATGATACCATTTACAATCTTCATACCTATCAGAGAAAATATTTATTACATAGACCCAGCCGTGGTTATGATATGATTTCCTATGACCATTGGGGTTATATGGAACACGAAATGACCGAAGAAAAACTGCTCATTGAAGTGGAACGTGCTGCAAAATTGGGTGCAGAAATCTTTGTGGTGGATGCAGGTTGGTACGGCAGAGCAGACAAAAACTTCTGGTTAAGCGTTGGGGATTGGCATATGTGCCATCTGGAAAACGACCTACATCCTGTGGTAAAACGTGCAAAAGAACTTGGCTTAAAATTCGGTCTTTGGGTAGAACCGGAAGCTTGGGGTATTGATAGCTTGGCACGTGAAGAACATCCCGGTTGGTTGCTCCAGCGTTACGGTCACGGCATCGAACGTGTGATTGACTTTTCTCATCCCGAAGCAGAAAAATATATCGAAGATGTGCTTTGTTCCTTGGTAGAAAAATATGACCTGGATATGATTCGTTTGGACTACAACAACGGTTATATCGGAGAAGGCGGCTTCAACGAAAACGGTGAATACTTAGAAAACAGCCATTGGCGTAACGTGGAAGCTATCCACAGAATTTTTGATAACATTCATAAAAAATATCCCGATCTGCACTTGGAAAACTGTGCATCCGGTGGCGGTAGAACTGACCTTGGTATGATGACAAGATTCTCTAAAACCCAGTTCTCCGACTGGTATAAATTCCCCAGAATTGCAAAAACCTTCAACGGTATGTCTATGTGCTTACCGCCGGAATGCCTGATGTTTATCTATGGTTCTGCTATGAGCGCATCTGTTTATGGTAATGCAGAATCTCAGCTGCAGATGACCATTCAGGGGATTCCTCAGCTGTCCGGTTATGCCCGTTATGAGGAAGAAGGCAATCCGGCTTTAGAAGCAATGATTCAGAAGTATCTGAAACTCTTTAAGGAATATATCAGACCTATTCAGAACAAGGTGAAAATCTATCATCACACTCCTGTGGTGGCTGGATTCTCCGGCAGAGGTTGGGTAGTAACCGAAGCAATGCTTCCCGATGGCACCAAAGGTTACGTGAACATCAACCGTCTGCCCAACACCGAGACAGATACCTGGCAGTTAAAACTGAAAGGTTGCGATTGCACCAAAGACTATATCTTGACTGATGTGGCAACCGGTAAACAGTTTGTGACCAGCGGATACAGCTTATTCTCTCAGGGAATGCCTGTTACTTTGGACGCATCTTTAACCTCCAAAATGTTCCTGGTTGAAATGAAATAATAATATTAACAAAAATGGCAATATTTATTTTTTAAGTATTGCCATTTTTGTTTTTATGTGTTACAATGAATTTATTCATAACATTGAAACAGCCTTGCGCCTACCGGTTTAGTTGTTTGGATTGCCATAAATAAAAGACGCAGGAACGTGATTGTAATGAAAACTCATAACAGGGGAGATGTTTGGTAAATGGATATCAGCTATTACAAAAAATTTGAGCCGATTGACGGAAAATGGTTTATATCGAAGGAAATCGGAAGCGGTGCGTTTGGTACTGTTTTTGAAATTGAAAGAAAAGATTTTGCCGATATGAAAGCGGCTTTGAAGGTTGTTTCAATTCCTTCGTCTCAAAGCGAATTTGATAGCTTCAAAGAAGAAAATTATGACTTGGACGAAAAGAGCGTAACTTCATATTTTTATGGTTTTGTGGAAGAATTTGTGAAGGAATTCCGATTGATGTCACAGTTGAAAGGTCATAGCAATATTGTCAGCTATGAAGACCATGACGTGAAGGAACGTGAAGATGGTGTGGGTTGGGATATCTTTATCCGAATGGAATTATTGACTCCCATGAATAAGTATTTTGCCAACAATATCCCCAAAAAAAGTGATATTATTAAGTTGGGAATTGATATCTGTAAAGCACTTGAAGTGTGTCAGAAATATAATATCATTCATCGAGATATTAAACCGAGTAATATTTTTGTCTCTCAAACCGGAGATTTTAAACTTGGGGACTTTGGCGTTGCCAGAACTTTGGAAAAAACCTCCAGCGGCTTATCCAAAAAAGGTACCTATACCTATATGGCTCCTGAAGTGTTCAAAGGTGAAAAATATAACTCAAACGTTGATATTTATTCCCTTGGAATTGTAATGTATAAACTTCTGAACAACAATCTTGAACCATTCAGAACAGACAGAACATATAGCGACAGCGAAAAATCAATGGAACTTCGTATGGGAGGCGCAGCGATTCCCGCGCCTGCAAATGCAAGTGGAAGACTGGCAGAAATTGTATTGAAAGCTTGTAGTTTTGATCCGGGCGCGCGGTATGAAAGTCCGATTCAGATGAGAGAAGAATTGGAATCCATTTTATATAGCGAAACAGAAAGACCGATTATTTATCCTGATGGGGATACTGTGGATTATGAGCCCTCAGTTATCAGTACGGAAGGCGGGCAAAACAGATTGGATGAGGATGGGGAAAAAACTGTCAGCATTTTTTCCAATGTGGAACGAAATATCATTTCCCCGGAAGTGGCAGAAGAAGAAAGTGATCCGGATCGGACGGTAAGTATAGTAGGCGCTTCGGTATCTGCAAAAGCAGTTGAACCAAAACCGGAACCGGTTATGCCAAAAGCGGATAAAAAGGAACCCGATCCGAAAAAAGAAAGGGAAGAAAGCAAGGGAACCGATAAACCCAAAAACAAACTGAAATGGCTGATTCCAGTGATTGCGGTATTACTGCTAATTGTTGTGGGGGTAGTTGTTTTCTTTGGTATTTCCGGTAATGGCGAGGGGACTAAAACCAATCAGGAAGCTAATTTTGATGCGGTTTCTGAAGAACTCAGTAATGCTGTTGATGTGATGCCTGACGATTGCCTGACAATTGAATTTCAGCCGGATATCGGCAATGTTGACTTGGAACAGACAAGTGAAACCATTGCGGGCAGAGCAAATGTTTTGGGTGTGCCGTTCAAAGTGATTGCAGAGCAAGACAGGGTAACCCTTCAAATTGCAAAAGATTTTTCTAAAACCAATTGTTCTCAAAGAGCAATTCTAGACCTGATTTCCAGCTCCGGCGACATTTCGTTAGTGGATTATTATTCCACTGTAGAAAAATGCAACGAAGGAATTACCAATATTGTTGTTGAAAGTGATTCCAAGGATCAGTTCCTTGCAAAATACGGGCATCTGTTGACAGTTGATACTGATACTATGATGCGCAAATTATCCGGTGCAACTGTGTATTATCTCCGTGTTACTTTTGATGAGGCGACAACAAACCGATACCAGGAATGCCTCGGCACCGCTGCAGGTCGGAGACTGGAAGCGTTTTTTGGAACTTATGAAAATGTAATCCGCGATGGAGATGACTATATTTCCGGTGTCGGCGGTGGCGAAATTTTAGAGAATGCTGATGGTAACAGCAATCAATGTTTCATTGTTCCTGCGGAATTTGCAGATGAAGAAAATGCTGTAAAACTACTAAAGTATATCATAGAGAATGATACGATGGGCAGCGATTTTTCCTATCAGTGCAAAGATGAAATACAATGGGAAACAGATCTGAGTGTCAGAGGCGTAAATCAAGTTGATGATTTAGACGGCAATTATATTGTTGTTGAGTATCACGATAATGGTGAAACAATCATTGGTGATTCAGAATTTGCGAATGCTGTTCAGGCGATTAAGGCCAGAATTGACGTGCTTGGTGTGCCGTATTCCATTGGATATAAGGGTCTTGATCAAAAAACACTGGTATTGAAAATCAATCCAGAAAATATCAGCAGTGATATGATCAGAATGTTCGTTCGTTCCAGAAGTGTTGAATTTTATACACAAAATTATCAATTTGGATTCCCGACGGATTCTATTCAGTTAATGGAAGCGCAAGACGGCTCCCGTTCCTTACAGGTAGATTTTACGATGAATAAAGACTACATACAAAACGAAGTGTCTTACGGATTGCACGGAACTTATGTTGATGGATTTGAAATTCCTACCGGAACTACTGTGTATCTGGTTGTAAACGATGTAACTGTTGCCAGCACAGATCTTTCCACATTAAGCGAAGATGGCATGTTGTATTTTAATAACCTGATGTGTGCTAATAAAGATGCTATCGAAGACGCTGATATGGCTTATGCATTATTGGTTGAGCATATCGGCAACGAATACAATCATTTCGGATTTGAATGGTCTTTAGAGGATATTTCTGTGCAATATTACACGGGAAGTCAGCTTACCGATTCGGAACATTTTGAAATTCCGTGGAAATATAATGCATACACGGAAGTTGATCATAA
The DNA here is from genome assembly GCA_017549265.1 of Clostridia bacterium. Taxonomy (GTDB): domain Bacteria; phylum Bacillota; class Clostridia; order UMGS1840; family UMGS1840; genus SIG452. Next base: position 6,890 of record JAFYVF010000007.1, on the reverse strand, counting down.
TGTGAAACAGGTTGTAGAACAGCATGGAGCAAAATTCAGCAAGGCTTATCATGCGAGAAACGCCATTCTGATTGAATTTGATATGGATGTTAATGTGAATTTTGTAAGCCGATTGATAGAAAAATTCAAAACCATTTATACGGACTGCGGATTCGATGGAGGTGCATATGCTGAAGTTGTTTTCGTTGTTAAAGGTGCAGGAACCGGTAATCCGGAGGATAAAGGTCTGATTGGTTGCCAAAAAAACTTTGGTGAGCTCAAGATTTTAGATGTTTCGTTAACTGGGCCGACCTTGGGTGCTTTTTCCGATGAAATGACAAGAGTTTACTACACTGATGAATTTTTCAGTGCTAGAAATCACTAATTAAAAATAAAAAATGACAATATCTGCATTGCAATTATTGTCATTTTTTGCTTTTTGCTTCGATTTTAGGGGAACAGAGGAATATGCGATGAAAAAAATAGCGGTTGTAATAAGCCTTTTTCTTGTTTTGGGAATTTTGGTTTGCCTTTTGATTCCGAAATTTTTAGAGATGACCGATTCTTCGGATGCGATTGCGGTGTCCGGGGAAAGCGTTGACGCAGGGCAGAACGGCGCAGAATGTGAGGATACTTTTGTTATCATGTATACTCCTGACGGGAAGCAGAAGGAGGTTCCCCTTTCCCAAGTGGAAGAACACAAACAAAAAGACTGGTACGAAGAACCTGTTGTTGTGATGTATCAAAAGGACGGTAACTATGAGATAGTTCCTACGGCTCAGGTGGAGCAAAAGCAGGAAGAAGGTTTGCTGTTGGAACCTGTGGCACAAATGGTAAAAGGAAATCAGTCTCAGGAAGTTGCTTCATCTGAGGTGGAAGCATACCGAAAGGATGGTTGGCAACTTCGGAGCTATTGTGTGGGGCTACCGGAACTTTCTGAAAAAATAGAAAGCTATCTTCAAACAAAAGCCGGAAAACATGGTGTTTATGTAAAGAATCTTGATACGGGGGATTTTTTGGTTTTAAATGATGGGAAATATCATGCTGCCAGTGTTATCAAGCTTTATCAGATGGCTGCAATTTATCAGGAAGCGCAGAGGGGTGAATTGACGATAGATGCCGACATTACTTCGTATCTTTATGATATGATTACCCTTAGCGATAATTTTGCGTTCAATCAGCTGGTCGGAATTCTTGGAAATTGGAATTACCGCACGGGATTTGACAAAGTGAATCAGTATGCACAATCCTTGGGCTATGTTAATACACAGATGTTGTGCTTATTAAGGGATGCAGGCTATTTTGTGGCGTACGGATATAATTACGTTTCTCCTTATGAATGCGGACAAACTTTGGAGCAAATTTATCGACGCACCTTAGTATCACCGGAATACAGTGATGAAATGCTGGCTCTTTTAAAACAGCAAACCAAACGGCATAAAATTCCCTATAGCCTTCCTGAAAATGTGGAGTGTGCCAATAAAACCGGGGAAACCTCCACCATTGAAAATGATGTGGCAATTGTGTATTCTCCCAACTGTGATTATATCATTTGCGTCATGACAAATGATGCTCCTTCCGGCATTTGGGATATTCGTGAGATTTCGGAAATGACCTATCAGTATTTTAACTCTTAAGATACGATTTCGGGGGCTATGGAAGATTCAAATTTTTTGCATAGATATCCCTGAAAACAGATGTAAAATTTGTTGACTTTTGAAAGGTTATGTGCTATACTTTAGTTAACGATTTTTTATGTTATCGGAAAGGGGTGATTCACCATTTTTGCATTAGAAGAAAAAATTTTAAAAGAGGGCACCGTATTGCCCGGAGATATTTTGAAGGTGGACTGTTTTTTAAATCACTGTCTGGATGTTCCTTTTTTGATGGAAATGGGGGAAGAAATCGCCCGTTTGTATGAAAATGAAGGAGTCAATAAAATTGTCACCATTGAAACTTCCGGAATCCCCATTGCTTTTGCGGCGGCACAGTTCTTAAAGGTACCGGTTGTCTTTGCAAAAAAAGATAAATCGGGGGATATCTCAGATCGTGTGTATTCTGCCAGAGTGGAATCTTTCACCAGAAAAAACGTGTATGATGCCGTGGTGAGTAAAGAGTATTTGGGAAGCAACGATAACGTGCTTTTAATTGACGATTTTCTTGCCAAAGGCAATGCTTTGCACGGGTTGATTGAAATTGTAAACTTAGCAGGTGCGTCTTTAGCAGGTTGTGTGGTTGCTATTGAAAAAGGATTTCAGGGCGGCGGAGATGAACTGAGAGCGAAGGGAATTCGTGTGGATTCTTTAGCAATTATTGAATCAATGACCGACGATTCATTAACATTTCGTAAATAAATTTGTAATAAAAAATAATTAAATAAAATTTGCCTAAAAGGCAAGGAGGGTAACTCTCATGAAGAGAATTTTTTCACTTTTGCTTGTTGCTGTGATGCTTGTGGCAACCTTAGGTTTGCTGTCCGGCTGCAGTAACGAAGGATCCGATTTTAAAGTCGGCTTTATTTTCCTGCACGACGAAAATTCCACCTACGATATGAACTTCATTGAAGCTGCAAGAATTGCAGCAGATGATCTTCTTTTAGCTACCGATCAGGTTATCTTTAAGGTAAATGTTCCTGAAGACAACTCCTGCTACGAAGCTGCTGCAGACTTGGTTGACCAGGGATGTGACATTATTTTTGCAAACAGCTTCGGTCATGAACCGTACATGATACAGGCCGCAAAAGAATTCCCGGATGTTCAGTTCTGCCATGCAACCGGTACTAATGCAAACATTGAAAAACTCCCCAACTTCCACAATGCTTTTGCTAATATCTACGAAGGCAGATACTTAGCAGGTGTTGCTGCAGGTATCAAATTAAACGAAAAGATTGCCAATGGCGAAATTACTGCAGAAGAAGCAAAAATCGGTTATGTTGGTGCTTTTGAATATGCAGAAGTAATTTCCGGTTACACCTCTTTCTACTTAGGTGTAAAATCTAAATGTCCTACCGTTACCATGGAAGTTGAATTCACCGGTAGCTGGTATGACGAAACCAAAGAACAGGAAGCTGCTAAAAAGCTGATTGCAAACGGTTGTGTATTAATCAGCCAGCATGCAGACTCTATGGGCGCTCCCCGTGCTTGTGAAGAAGCAGGCATTCCCAACGTTTCTTACAACGGAAGCACCATCGATGCTTGCCCCAACACCTTTATTACTGCATCCAGAATTGACTGGACTCCCTATTTCGTTTATATGGTGAACTGTGTGAAAAACGGGGAAGAAATTGCAGTTGACTGGAGTAAAGGTATGTATGACGGTTCTGTAAAAATGGAAGACCTCAATGAAGCCATTTTTACTTCTTATAACGATGCAAGAAGAGAATTCAATACTGCTAAGGTTGCTCTGAACGACACCGCATCAAATAGCCTCGTTGAAGGTGAAGAACCTTTATATGTATTTGATACCGACAACTTTACCGTAAACGGTGAAAAAGTGGAATCTTATCTGGTAGATTTAGATGGTGACGGAACTGCTGAAACCGAAGCGATTATCGACGGTTATTTCCATGAATCTGAATTCCGCAGTGCACCTTATTTTGACTTAAAAATTGACGGCATTACTTTGTTAAACAGCGCATTTTAATCCAAATAGTTGTATAGGGCGGGGGATATCTCCGCCCTATCTTCGATTTTGGCACCTGCATGTTGGTGTCAAAAAACAGGGGAGAAGCGTTTGATTTTGTGAAATTTATGCATTTTTTCAAGCAAAAGGCAGTGTGTTTGGCAAAGCGCATAAAACAATATGAAAAAAGTGGAGTTTTGTTATGGAACAACAGATTGCATTGGAATTAAAAAACATTACCAAAACTTTTGGAAGTGTGGTTGCCAATAAAGATGTTTCCTTAAAGGTTAAAAAAGGAGAGATTCTTTCGGTTTTAGGGGAAAACGGCAGCGGAAAAACCACGCTTATGAATATGGTGTCCGGCATTTATTATCCTGACAGCGGCAGTATCTGTGTGAATGGGGAAGAAGTGCAAATTGCTTCGCCCAAAGATGCCTTCCGTTATAAAATCGGGATGATTCATCAGCACTTTAAGTTGGTGAATGTGTTTACTGCGGCAGAAAATATTGTGCTTGGAATGAAGGATGAAAAAGGGTTCCGGATGTCCCGATATGTTGAAAAAATCAAAGAAATTGCGGCACAGTATGGGTTTGAGTTGGACACCGATAAGAAAATTTATGAAATGTCAGTTTCCGAAAAGCAAACCGTGGAAATCATGAAGGTACTTTTCCGCGGAGCTGATATTTTGATTCTGGACGAGCCTACAGCGGTGCTCACTCCCCAGGAAACAACAAAGCTCTTTCAGGTTCTTCGCAATATGAAGAAAGACGGAAAGTCGATTATTATTATTACCCATAAACTGCACGAGGTGTTGTCTTTGTCCGATAATGTGGCAGTTCTTCGTAAAGGGGAATATATCGGCACTGTTAAAACCTCAGAAACCAACGAATCAGAGCTTACTGAAATGATGGTTGGTAAAAAAGTTTCTTTGAATATTGAAAGAAGTCAAGAAAAACGAAGAAAAGACATTCTTACTGTTGAGAATATCAGTTGTACCAGCAGAGATGGCGTGAAGCTTTTGGACAAGGTTTCCTTCACAGCCCGTTCCGGTGAGATTTTAGGGATTGCTGGAATTGCAGGAAGCGGACAGCGTGAGCTTTTGGAAGCCATTGCAGGACTTCAGCGTCTGGAAAACGGTGAAATTTTATACCATAATTCAAAAACACAGAAGATAGAAAATCTGAGAGATAAGACTCCTGCGGAAATTCGTCAACTCGGTGTGAGATTAGCTTTTGTACCGGAAGACCGTTTGGGTATGGGGTTAGTTGGAAATATGGACATCGTGGATAACATGATGCTTCGAAGCTATAAGAAAGGAAAATCCTTGTTCTTGCATCGCAAAAAACCCAGAACTCTTGCCGAAGAGGTTATTGAGAAACTGGAAGTGGTAACACCTTCTGCTAATACTCCCGTAAGAAGACTTTCCGGCGGTAATGTGCAAAAGGTATTGGTTGGACGTGAAATTGCATCTGCTCCCACTGTTTTGATGGCAGCATATCCCGTGAGAGGCTTGGACATTAACTCGTCATACACGATATACAATCTGTTAAACGATCAGAAGAAACAAGGTGTGGCTGTTATTTTTGTGGGTGAAGATTTAGACGTTCTGCTGGAACTTTGCGATAGAATACTGGTGCTTGGGTCCGGTAGGGTTACCGGAATTATGGACGGTAGAAATGCTACCAAAGAAGATATTGGTATCCTAATGACAAAATCCGGTTCTGCAAATTCAAAAAAAACTAAGGGAGGTGCCCAATCGTGAGTCAGAAAAATCAAGTAAAAAAGACAACAGGCGGTTTGCATCTTCATCTTGTGAAACGGGATGATATTTCTTGGTGGGAATCCTGGATTATCAGAGCCATTGCAATTCTTCTTGCCTTGGTGGTAAGCGGTGCGTTAACCGTTTTGATTACAAAAATTGACCCGGTAAAAATGTATGTGACGATGGTGGAAAGTGCTTTTGGCACCCCTCGCCGTATTTGGAATTTAGCGCAAGGAACAGCTATTCTTCTTTGTATTGCCTTGGCAGTAACCCCGGCATTTAAAATGAAATTTTGGAATATCGGAGCAGAAGGGCAGACCTTAATGGGTGGTTTTGCAACGGCTGCGTTTATTATTGCTTACGGAAGCAAATTGCCGGATTCTCTTTTGATTCCCATCACCTTTGTATTAAGTATGCTGGCTGGTGCTTTTTGGGCGATTATTCCGGCGTATTTTAAGACTAAGCTGAATGCAAATGAAACACTCTTTACGTTAATGATGAATTACATTGCGATTCAGATTCTTGCTTATTTCACGATGGAATGGGCAATTCCGAAAAATTCCAATACTGCCCGTATTCTGCACGAAGGGCAACTTCCGCCTCTTTTTGGACAACCGTATTTCATCAATATTCTTGTGGTAGTGATTGTGACGGTGCTGATGTATATTTATTTAAAATACAGTAAGCAGGGTTACGAAATTTCTGTTGTGGGTGAAAGTGTGAACACTGCCAGATATATTGGTATCAATGTGAACAAGGTAACACTTCGTACCATGGCAATTTCAGGAGCGATCTGTGGTATCGCTGGATTTTTATTGGTGTCGGGAACCAACCATTCCGTGAATCAAAATTCTGTAAACGGAAGAGGTTATACTGCCATTATGGTTTCCTGGCTGGCGAAATTTAATCCCATTTATATGATACTTACGTCCTTGCTGATTGTATTCTTGCAAATGGGTTCTTTGAAAATTGCCGAAGTGCATCACTTAAATCCGTCTTTTCCTGATATTATCACCGGAATTATTATTTTCTTTATTATAGGCTCAGAATTTTTCATCAACTATAAACTGAAGCTGAAAAACAAGGAGGAAAAAGTATGGTAACCACAATTATTCGTAGTGCAATCTGTTACGGAACTCCTTTGCTTTACGGCTCCACCGGTGAAATTCTCACCGAAAAATCAGGAAACTTGAATTTGGGGATTCCCGGTATTATGTATGTGGGCGCAATCAGCGGTATTATAGGCTCTTTCTTTTATGAGCAGAGTTTAGCATCTCCTGCAATGTTAAATCCCTTTCTTGCCATCCTGATTCCCATGCTGTGCAGTATGATTGGTGCTGCATTTATGGGGCTGATTTATTGTTTTTTAACGGTAACTCTACGAGCTAATCAGAACGTGACCGGGTTGGCACTTACTACTTTTGGTATCGGCATCGGTAACTTCTTTGGAGGCTCTTTAATTAAATTATCAAATTCTGATGTGTCTGCAATTACACTCAATAACACAGGAAAACTTTTTAAAACGCCC
>JAFYVF010000083.1 GCA_017549265.1 Clostridia bacterium | reverse complement strand
TCCGTTGGAATCCACCAGCCGTATTTTATCGGCAGAAACCGTGGGTGAAGAACATTACAGGGTGGCAAAAGAAGTGCAGAGAATTCTGCAGAGATACAATGAATTAATGGATATCATCGCCATTATGGGGATGGATGAATTATCCGACGAGGATAAACTTTTGGTTGGTCGTGCCAGAAAAATTCAGCGTTTCTTATCTCAACCCTTTGATGTGTCTGAAAAGTTTACCGGTATCAAAGGAACCTATGTTCCCGTAAAAGAAACGGTACGAGGATTTAAAGAAATCATTGAAGGTAAACACGATGACCTACCCGAGTCTGCATTTTTATTTGTGGGTACCATCGACGAGGCCATTGAAAAAGCGAAGAAGGTGCAGAAATAATGAATACCTTTCATCTGATTGTTTCTTCTCCTGACGGCAATTTATTTGAGGGAGATGTGCTAAGATTAAGCGTTCGAGGTACCGAGGGCGAACTTGCCATTATGGCAGGACACGTCCCCTTTGTCACCTCTTTGGTGGAAGCGCCCGTGGTGATTTATTTAGAAGATGACACCAAAAAAAAGGCAACCGCAAAAGGCGGACTTTTAACGGTTGGAAAGGATCTTGTCACCTTAATTTCCGGCTCTTTCCAATTTGAATAATATTTTCCATTTAAAAAGAACCTTTCTTTTTAGAAAGGTTCTTTTTTCGTTGACAGTTTTTTTTAAATATGTTATAATAAAAAAAGATTTTTTTGAAAGTGAGCATTCTTATGGACTATAATTATCATGCACACACCAAGTACTGTCATCACGCAAGCGGTGAAATGGAAGAATATGTGAAACGCTCCATCGAAAACGGCATTCGCCACTTTGGATTTTCGGAGCATCTTCCCTTCCGTTTTCCCGATGGAAAAGAAGCAAGTTTTTACCGTATTTATTTGGCAGATGTTCCCACCTATCTAAAGGAAGCAAATCGTCTGCGGGAAGTATACAAAAATCAAATTGATATTAAAATCGGATACGAAATGGAATACTATCCCCTCTATTTCAAAGAAATGCTGAAGTCTGCATTGGATAACAATGCCGAATATTTAATTTTAGGGCAACACTATCTGCAAAATGAATATCCCAACGGTTATCCCTCCGGCGCAAAAACCACCAACGATGACGATATCTTGGAATATGTGGATTGTGTGTTAAAAGGAATGAAAACGGGAATTTTCAGTTATGTGGCGCATCCTGACCTATTGGACTACATTGGTGATAACGACGAACTCTATCTTACTGAAATGAGAAAAATCTGTGTTGCATCCAAAGAATATAACATTCCCTTAGAAATCAATTTTAACGGCGCAAGAGATTTGTGCGTATATCCGGGAGACCGATTTTTTGCCATAGCGGGAGAAGTTGGATGCCCTGTTACCTTTGGTATGGATGCACATACCGCAATGGATGCCTATGACGAAAGAAATCTGGTGATGGCAAAAGAAATGGTCAAACGCCACAACCTAAATTACATCGGAAAACCTGAGCTTGTGCTATTGCAAGAGAAAAAAGAGGAACTGATCAAAAAGTTTTCGCTTGCATAGAACCGAATTTTTCTCCATAGAATAGGAACAAAGGAGCATCCAAAATGATAAAAAAACAAATTCACGATTATATTTGGTCTCACAGAGACGAAATGATTGCCCAGTTGTCAAAACTGGTGGCATTTCCCTCAGTACAGCAGAATGTGAGTAGCGAATATCCCTTTGGTAAAGAATGTGCCGAAGTATTGAATTATGTAAAAGAATTATATGAACAAAACGGTTTTCAAACCGAAATCTATCACAAAGACGGTTATCTGCTTTCCTACTTAGGAGAAGGCGAAAAGAGTCTTGGTCTGTTTGCCCACGCCGATGTGGTGGCTGCAGGTGACGATTGGGTAGTAGGTTCCCCATTTTCCGCCACTGAAAAAGACGGATTTTTAATCGGTCGGGGTGTGTCGGATGACAAATGCGCCGTGGTATCTGCCCTCTACATTATGAAAATGATTCGGGATTTGAACCTGCCTATCAAAAGTAAAATTGTTTCTTTCACAGGGATTTCGGAAGAAACGGGAATGCAGGATATTGAAAACTATGCCAAAGCGCACAAAGCACCCGATTTTTCGTTAATTTGCGATTCCGAATTCCCCTTATACCGCGGGAATAAAGGAATGTTTCAGGCAACTGCAACCTCCAGAATCCCCATGGATGATGTAACCTGTTTTCACGGCGGTGTTTCCTTTAATATTATTTTGGGAAAAGCAACCCTGAAACTTAAAAATAAAGACGGTTTATATGACATCCTAAAAGCAAAAGAAACCGATTCGGTGAAAGTATCTTTGGAAGACGGTGAAATCAAACTTTATGCAGAGGGGTTATCCACCCACGGTGCATTCCCCGAAGGTTCTATCAATGCAGGATTTTTAATCGCTGACTTCTTATCCGATTGCACCCTATTAACTGAAAATGACCAAAAACAGCTTTCCTTTGTGAAAGAACTGTTAGGGTGCTCCTATGGTGAAGGGTTGAAGATTGAAAATACCGACCCCGATTTTGGAAAATTAACCTGCACCAACGGTATTGTACGTCTGGAAAACGGTTGTATTTCCCTGGTGTTTGATATCCGTTACGGTGCTACTACCGACCCTGATGCTCTGCAGAAAAAATTAACCGAAAAATTCGGCGAAAAAGAGTGGGAAGTTTCTTTCTCTCACGTGATGGCTACCCACGTATTACCCGAAGATTTGCCCACCGTTCAGGCGTGTCTGGAGGTTTATAAATCCTACACAGGCGATACCGAAGCAAAATCTTTGGTGAATGCAGGGGGAACCTACGGACGTCACCTGCCCTGTGCTGTGGAAATCGGCACTATGGTGCGGCGTGAAATCCCCTTTGATCTGCCGAAAGGTCACGGAAATCTGCATCAGCCTGACGAACTCTTATCCATCGAAGGCTTCTTAGAAGCCACCGAAATGGCAATGCTGATGTTATTGGAATGCGATAAACTGATATAAGAAATATACAGCAAACAGAAAGAACGACTCATTTGGAGCCGTTCTTTTTACTTTTTTGATTCTTTTTTTCTTCCTTTAAAAGTTGTTTGAGATAAGTAAACGTGGCGTCTTCGCCTTCGTCTTTCAGCATTGTGAGCAGTTTTATCAAAAGAGCATCCACCTCAGGATGGATGATAATTTTGTCTCGCCCATTGAGATAGTATGTTAAGGGATGCTCCGACGTGTATGCAGCTCCCTGATAATTCTTGGAAGCGGCAAGACGGTCACAAAACATTTCCGCCACGTATTTTAAGGGCATTTTCATTCCCACAAATCCTTCATCGGGATTCACACTGTAATCAATCCAATATTCAAAATGGTGCTTATTTCTACCTTTATGCCGAAGCCAGGCAGTGGATACCCCCGTGGCTTTTCTCTCCTCGGAATTGGGACTCTCGGTGCCAATATAATACTTTACACCAACCATAAATTCCCGTGGATGGTATTTTGACATATCGTGTGCCAATCCCTGTCGATAAAGACCGATTCGAAAACAATGCTTCATCACAAGAAGTTTATGTTTTGTGATCGTTTTAAAATGTCCGAAAAATTTCATTTGTTTTAAACCTCGTCGCTCTTTTGTTACAACATATCTCTACATATCACTCACATCAATGTAATAATCAAAAGGATCGTCCGATGTGACTGCATCATAAGGATTATAAATCCCCGATGCAATATCCAAAGTAATGTCATCGTAAAGCGGCTGACTTTCTGAGGAAATATAACGATAATCGGAACAACTCATTTCCTCCGTTTTTTTCATATC
>JAFYVF010000082.1 GCA_017549265.1 Clostridia bacterium | reverse complement strand
TTTTTTGATTGTGAATACAACAAGGTTCCGGGGTACCCGACCGCAATCTTTGATTGCGTTATCGGGTCGGGTTCTTATTCTATTTGAACGCTCTGTATAAGAAGGTTACAATCTGTGCTCTGGTGCAACTATCATCGGGAGAGAAGGTCACGGGAGTGGTGCCGGTGGTGATACCGGTTTCCAACGCCCAGGCAACTGCATCTCTGTAATTGGCATCCTCGGGGATATCCGTAAAGGGAAGACCTTTTCTGTTCACTTGGGGACTTCCTGCCGCAATCCACATATAACGAATGGCTGCAGCACGGCTACAATAGTGATTGGGAGAAAAGGCAGCGGTTCGTTCCATCTTTAATTCCCACGCCCAACGGGTTGCATCATAGAAATAATCGGAGGGTTTGGTATCTGCAAAATAGAAGCCATCGGTTTCGGGACTTCCGTGCATACGATACAGGAAGGTTACCACCTGCCCTCTTAAACATTTTTCATCGGGAGAGAAGGTAACGTCGGTGGTACCGGTGGTGATTCCCTTTTCTACCGCCCATTTCACGGGCTCTAAGTAATATGCATCCTGAGGAACATCAATAAATTTGGTGGGCATTGCGGCATTTTGGTTTACCACACCGCCATCTTCCGCCGCAATATCGGCATATTCTTCTGCCTCATTTAAAATGATTTCGGCTTCGCCTTCCATATTGAGAATCCCTTTTACATAAGCACCGCCGCCTACGGAACCGTAGTTGGATACGATACCTGCATTACCGGAAAGTCTGGCAGTTCCGGGGCCTACAGCTTTGTCGCTGTACTGAATATAGATACCGGCGCCGCCTACTGCTTCATTTTCGGCGATAACACCGCTTGTCATCACAAATTCACTGCCGTCGTTGACCCAAACGCCACCGCCAACGTAGGAACGGTTAAAGGTGATTTCGCCGCCCGACATATGAAACAGACCGCCGTTATTCCACACACCGCCGGCGTAGCCATCCAGTTCATAGGGGTCGGAGCTTCCGATATTTTTGGAAATGTTGCCGCTCTTTAAGAAAAATGTGCCGCCATTATTCCACACACCGCCACCGTTACGGGAAATATTCTCTAACAACATCGCACCGTCAATCTCTAAAGTGCCGCCGTTGTTCCAGATACCACCGCCGGCGGTGGAAGCAATATTTTGCTGGATTACCCCACCTTTTAAGGTGAGAACGGCATTGTCATTATTCCAGATACCGCCGCCGCAAACAGAAGTATTTAAAGTAATGGTGCCTTCATACATCACGAAATTCCAATTGGAATCATTGGCATTCCAAACACCGCCGCCATAGAGTGCTTCGTTGTCATAAATGTCGCCGCCGTACAGAAAGAAGTTGGCATGGTTATACACACCGCCACCGTATCCGCCTTTGTTTTTGGTGATAACACCACCGTACATATAAACGGTTCCGTAGCTGTGAATCCCTGCACCATATTCTTCCCAACCGCCGGTGATTTGACCGCCGGCATCACGGGTACAGTTACAAAGATACAGCTTACCGCCGGTTTTTACATTGATAACGCTACCTGCCTCCGAGCCTTTTTTCAGAGCGTGACCGTTTAAGCAAAGATACAGTGTCTTGTTGCCGCCGATATTTAAGGTTTCCGGTATCACAACATCTTCGGTTAAATACACATACGCAACATTCTGAGTATAGGTGATTTTCGTATCCTCTGCACTGATGGGCGAATAGGTAACCTCAGTGTGAGAGGTGTGGTCACCGATATTGATATAACCGCCGCAGTAACAATGCTTATGCTTTAATGCTTCTTCCTCTGCCGCAGTGATCATTTCTCCTGTGGCATCGGTTTTTACGATGAAATGCAGTTTTACGTTTTTACGAATTACAGACTGCAAATTCAATCTGCTTACCTTGTCCAAATTGGTGGTTTGCACATCTTCAACACCAAAATCCTCGGAAAAATTGGCATCCACTCCGCTTTTCACCTTCACCGTGACAAAAAGATTGTATTCTTTTTTCGCGTAAAAGGTATCCTTTTCGGTTTTGGCACCAACCCAACTTACTTCTGAAATTTCCAGGCGGTCATCAGAAAGACTGAAGGTAACATCTTCCTCGGTTACGCCACTGTGAAACCCGTTCATGGTGATGCCAAAGGTTTCAATGGTTTCTGCAGCTTCTCCCAAGGCAGCAAAAGTCGTCACGGGAAATGCCGCCATTAACATACAAAAACATAACAAAAGACCAATTAGTTTTTTCATATTTTATGCACTCCGTTTTTTATTATTTGGTGAATGCTCGGTATAAGAAGGTTGCAATCTGACCTCTGGTGCAGGTTGCATCGGGACTGAAGGTGGTGTCGGAGGTACCGGAGGTTACACCCATATATAATGCCCATTCTACTGCCGCCGCACATTCGGAATCCTTGGAAACGTCTGCAAATTTTCCGTCATAAGAGAATGCGGGGCAAAATGCGTTCTTCCACATATAAATAACGGTTTCCGAACGGGTACAGGGAGTGTTTCCTGCAAAAACAGGTCCTTTCACCATATCCATACCGTATGCCCAAAGTGCCGCATCATAATAGTAATCGGATTGAGACACATCACTAAAGGGATTGGCAATATTCTCCTTGGGGCTTCCTGCCGCACGCCAGAGGAAGGTTAAAATCTGTGCACGGGTACAGGTTGCATCGGGGCTAAATGTGGTTGCAGAAGTACCTGTGGTTACTTTTTTCTTCACAGCCCATTCCACCGCATTGGCATACCAGGTATTTGTTTTTACGTCAGTAAAGGAACCAACATTGCCTGCCACAAAATGGTAAGGTCCGTTTGGCATATTGTCTTCAGGAATTGCAGCAAGCACTTTTCTTCCCAAAGCGGAAGAATTTTTCCACATGGAGCCGGAAACTGCGTTACCGCTTGAGGAGCAGTTTCTGATATATTCCGTTCCGTATTGGCTTACTGCCGCAAGAGGAGACACGGTTTCGGCTGTGGTGGGATAGCCGGTGCTTTCATCAAGCTGATTTCCATGAATTTTCCCCACATTATAACAGTTTTCAATATGGATATCCGATGCAGAGAACATGAAAATACCTGCTGCAGCTCTTGATGTGATATTACCGGAGTTATAGCAGTTCTGAATGAAGGATGCACCTTCCGGCGGTTTGTGATAAATACCGGGAATTTCAGGGATAGCAGCATAAGAGCAAATACCTGCTGCTAAGGATTCGTGCCAGGAGCCTTCGAGGTCTCCCTCTCTCACGGGCAGGGTAATATCCCCGCTGTTAAAACATTCGTGAATGTGGGTGGTGTCGATGGAGCCCATAATACCTGCCACATAAAGGAAGTAATTTGCTTCGTTCACATTTACGGTGATATCCGAATCGTTGAAACATTTTTCAATGTGCAGATAGGTATGTTTCGGGTTACCAGGACCGCCAAATACACCGCCACCGGAGGAACAAATACCGCCTGCAGTGATATTGACGCTACCCGGTCCGCTGATATTAAAGGTAATTTTTCCGCCTTTGGAATAACAGTTGTAAATATCCATACCGTTATTCATACCGCCGCAGATGGCAGCGGCATAAAGGTCAAGCTGTTTTTTGATGTTGCTGTAGGTTACATCAATGTTAAAATCCACAACGCCCAGATTTTTGATTTGATGAGTATCGGGGCTGGTTGCCAAGTTGGCAAATAATCCGTATGCTCTCCAGTTGCCCGTTTCGGTTAAGAAGGGAGTTTCTTCGTTAATCACAATCTGCATACCGGAGATCACGTGTCCGTTTCCGTCAAAGGAACCCAAGAAGGAGCAAGCTCCCACTTCCGCCTTATTGTAACCGCCTCCCATAAAACCGTAGGCAGGAGTTCCGCCGATGGGAACCCAGTTGCCCCAGTTGGAAAGGTCAATATCGGCAATCAGTTTGTAGTGCATGGTCATACCGAAACGAACGGCGTTTAACTGGTCTGCGGTTTCAATTAAGAAGGGGTCTTCCAAGGTACCGCTACCGCCTGCAAAGGCGTACTGCATATTTTTCCAGTGTCCCGGTGCGCCGGGCATATAAGTATCCAAATATTCAATTTCGCCGATAAATGCCGCCGGCATATAGCGAACGGTGGGGCTGATTTCGGAATTGGAAACCGCATACCACTGTCCGTCTAAACCGGGAACTTTATAGCTTACGGCTTCATCGTGGATATACACTTCTTCCCCGGGGTCGATTGCACTGGAACCCATGTGCGGATACTCATACATCTTGGCATTGCCTCTCATGGAGTTTACTTTTGCTATTGCATAACCACGGTTGATGGGGCCTTCCGCGATTTTTTCGGTTGCTCTCATCAGTTCGGAAGAGGGTCTTGCGTCGTTCTTGTCACCGTTGCCGGTAAAGGCAGTATAACGAACCACCGCACGGTCTTCGGTGACGCTTAAAATTTCGCCGTTTTTTGCTTCCATATCGTTTGCAAAATAGTAATCAACGGCAACCGTATCCACAGGAACAAAGGTGATATCCGCAGTTACAAAGCTGAATTTTTCGTTGACATAATCGGTGCTGTACACAATGGATTCCGCTTTTAAGTAGCTAAGGTCCGCAGGAACCACTTCCGGCTTGGTGCCGTATTCTGCGGTAAAGCTTCTGATTAAAACATCAATATCTCTTCTGTCTTTTGAACCGAAATCGGGAGTTAAATCAGCAGAGGAATTAGCGCCGTAGGAACCTTCCACTTTGATTTTCATTAAATATTTGCTACCCGGGTCCCCCGAATCTTCTCTGGCTCTGATATAACCGATGCCGCCGTTGTATTCAATCATATGCATCACGGGGTGGTTATAGCCGTTTACATAAGAACGGATAACCTTAACAGTATCATTATACTGAATCTTTCCGAGAATGGTGCTGCCGGTGTTCGCCTGAGCAAACACATTCAGACGTTCTTTGGCAATACCGGTTCCGCACTGGTCAATCCCGAAATCCAAATCGTCATCACAATGGAAGGTGTAGCTTCCTTTTACCGCATACAAAGAAAGCTCTGTAATATCGCAGTAATAGTGATTATAATCCTGCAAAACGCTGAATTCAAACTTCAATTTACCGGGAGTGGTATCAAAATAATTTTTGTCTCTGTATTTTTCCTTAAAGGTATATTCTGCGGTCAGGGTGTAGTCTTCCCCTGCGATAAAGCAACCATTGGCGTCAAAATTACCGCTCCACTTCTGCATGGTAATATCGCCTTCGCTGTCACTCTCGGTTAAGGAACAGGGTTTTTCACCTGCAGTGGGGAATTTTTCAAGATATAAGGTTTTTTGAAAGAATCCGCCGGAAAGATAAGGCGTAGTAGTAGTGGTGGTAGTAGTGGTGGTAGAAGAACCTCCTCGGGTCTGCACTGTTTTTTCCGCAGTGAAGGTAAGAGAGCTGCTTGTAAACTCTGATTTTGAGAAAAAGTAGCCTGCACCGAATTCATTATACTGGTCAGCCACCAAAAGTGCACAACCTTTGCTGTTATCCACGCAAACAAGCACGCCGTAAGCAACATGTTTGCCGTAGGGGTCGGTCAGTTTGTGAATCACAATGGTATTCACATCCGATATGTTATATTGACTCGCAATTGATTTTACCACGGGAGCAAGATTGGAAGACGGAGCCGGTGAAACACTTCCGATTTCACCATAGGTGCCAACATCGGTCAGCGTCCATTCTCCTGCACATGTGTCGTAACGAAATACGCCGCCGGTGGCAGAAGCACCGTTTCTTAAGGGCGCCTGAGGTCTGGACACACTAATTTCGCCCCCTTGTTTTGTCTGATACGCCGGACTTCTCTGAACATCATACGCATAGTTAAAAGTCATTTCCTGAGAACTTTGAGCTGCGTTTGCTGCCAAGGCAGCCGGTAATATGCTAAGAAGCATACATAAGCACAAAAGCAAACCAAATATTTTTTTCATAAAACCCCTTCTTTCTGACAAAATTCTTGCAATTTTAGAAACACTATGCTATACTGATTATACATCGTACCTTAATGGTCGATGCAATAGTTTTTTTGAAATTTTTGGGATTTTTTTGTTTTTTATCAAAAGAGAGGGTACCGCTACGAACCATCTGAACCTTACAAGCACATTCTGAATCCAATACTCGGAAGGACCACTCCAGCATAAAAACCCAAACAAATTTATCACCCAAATTATCGCTATATTAGAAGATTAACTTAAAAGACCGCTATCGGTTAGAATAGCGGTCTTTTTTAGTCTATTTGATTACCGGCTGGATTTGTGTTCCTTCCAATGCTAATTTGATGGTATCCTTCACTTTGGTAAAATCGCATACCAAAGAAGTGGGTTTCTTCACGGGGTCATCCTGGGATAACGGCACAAAATACACGTTTTTCACAGGAAGCATCACACCCAAACTTTTGGCAGACTGGCCCAGTCCGTCATTGGTGGCAAGAGCAAGCACCACCGGAATACCGTTACGTAAAGACGCTTTTACCGCCATCGTGGCAGCAGTGTCGGTAATGCCGTTTGCCAGTTTGGATAAGGTGTTACCCGTGCAGGGAGCAACCACCATCACATCAATGTACTTTTTCGGACCGATGGGTTCCACCTCGCTGATGGCGGAAAGCACTTTTTTTCCTGTCATTTGTTCAATTTTTTCGATAAATTCAGATGCTTTTCCAAAGCGGGTATCAGTTTTGTAAGCGTTTTCACTCATCATGGGGAACACCTCAAAACCGTCCTCCAAAAGTCCGGAAAGCACTGCCAATGATTTTTGGAAGGTACAATAGGAACCGGTCAGACAATAGCCAACCTTAATTGAATTCATCGTTATTTCATTCCTTATTGCCGATTTTATTGGAAAGCAGACGGATTACGGTATCCGCCACAACTTTTCCTGAGGAAACAGGGGCAACCTTGCCGGGAAGAGACAAGGCATGAATGAGATCCACTCCCAGCTTTTGTGCAGCTTCCCGGTCAACACCGCCCGGAAGAGATGCCAAATCCAAAAACAGACAGCTTTTGGGTATTTTCTTTAGCAAATCTTCTGAAAAAACCACAAAGGGAACGGTGTTAAATATTATATCCATTTTGGGTAATTCATTGGAAAGCACATCATAGGACACGGGAATGCATCCATCCAGCTTCATTTTCGTAAGATGGTCAGGACTTCTGGATGCCACATAGGTAACGGCTCCCAAAGAACACATCATCTTTGCCAGAAAGTACCCGATTCTGCCGTATCCGGTAATTAAAACAGATGCGCCCAGCAATGAAATAGGCGTTTTTGAAATTGCCAGCTCCAAAGCCCCCTCTGCGGTAAGATAGGCATTTTGTAATAAAAAACCTTCGTCATCGGCATAATCGGTTACCCGGTTTTGAAAACAATCCGGAAGTTTTTGTGCCATTCCGCAAAAAACGGTTGTGTGTTTTGGTATTTTGGAAAACAGCTCGTGTAAAGAAAGTTCTTCTTCCCAAAGGGGAGTATTCAGCAATTTCCCGTCCCGCGTAACCGGAAGTGGTAATATGACACAATCGGAATCGGATAGCATTTCCGACAAATCAGCAGGTTCGGACAATCCTATAAGATGGTCTTCATGAAAACCATATACCCTTACATCATACCCTTGCTCCTTACACTGTTTTGCAGCAAAGATCTGCCGTAAGTCACCACCGATAACCAAAACTTTTTTACCCATCATATCCCGTTCCTTTCCCGTTTCACCCAAAAATTAGAAGGCGGTTGCCCCACTAACAAGGTATGCAAATACGTTCGGTTTGACACCCGAGAAAAAATTGTTAAATTTTTCTCAAAAAAACTTGACTTTTTTGTTTTTATATGTTAAAATATGTTCCTGTAGTGTAAAAGGAGCGGTCCGCTTACACGGGAAAGCAGCTCCCAAGTGGAAAAAGTAAGAAGGGTTTTCCTATCGTGTAAAGAACGCTTATCAAGAAAGGAGATTCGACATGGACGTTTTAAAAGCCATTACTATGGATCAGTTAAGAACTGACATGCCTAACATCCAGATCGGTGATACCGTGAAAGTGTATGTTAAGGTAAGAGAAGGTGCGAAAGAAAGAGTTCAGATGTATGAAGGCACCGTTATCAAGAAAAAAGGCGGCGGAATCCAGGAAACCTTCACCGTTAGAAGATTATCTTCCGGTATCGGTGTTGAAAGAACCTTCCCGGTTAACTCCCCCATCATCGACAAAGTTGTAGTTGTAAGACACGGTAAAGTTAGAAGAGCAAAACTGTTCTACTTAAGAAAACGTGTTGGTAAAGCTGCAAAAGTTAGAGAAAGACTGGGCGACTAATTCCC
This sequence comes from Clostridia bacterium, assembly GCA_017549265.1. Classification (GTDB taxonomy): domain Bacteria; phylum Bacillota; class Clostridia; order UMGS1840; family UMGS1840; genus SIG452. Next base: position 4,723 of record JAFYVF010000082.1, on the reverse strand, counting down.
ATTTTCTTACCAATTTGTCACAAAAAGAGTCAAGTCCTTGGACTTGGCTCTTTTTTCGTTATGCAATTGGCTTGATTGATGCCTACATCAGCTCGTTTTTGATATCATAGGACGTGATAACCTCAGTACGCCATTATTGATGCAAAACGTAAGTAAGCGGGAGGGGATGGAACCCCTCCCCTACAAATTCCTTTCCAACAAAAAAGCAACGGACTTTAAAAGCCGTTGCTTTTCTTTTTTTCTTGCTATCTAAGGCGAAGAGAAATGGATGTAGAATTCACAAACCGAACACCCAATGGGTGGTGATATTTCCGAAGCCGTAGTACTGCGTACAGCATAACGGTACGCCGAGCGGTGAGATTCATTGATTCTGCGGCTGTTGTCAAACCCTCCACTCCATATAATGGGGTGCAGAAAAACGGATGGATAATCAAGAAACCGAATCAAGGCAACGCCTTGACAAGCCCGAAGGCGTACCCGAGTGTACGCCGAGCGGTGAGGTTCATTGATTAGACGCCGTTTTTCAAGTCCCTACTCCATATAATGGGGTGCAGAAAAACGGATGCAGAATGGAGAAAGTGAACCCCGAAGGGGGTTACCCGAAGCCGTACCGTGTGTACGGCGAGTGGTGAACTTCATCCATTGTGCGCTGTTTTCCAAGCCCTTACTCTATATAATGGGGTGAAGAAAAATCGATACAGAATGTTCCAATCCAACCCGAAGCTGTATATATTATACTGCGAGTGGTGGGATTGGGAGATTATGTGCGATTTTTCAAGCTCCTACTTTACGGAAATTGAGAAGCCGAACAAGTACTTGTCTGCATTCACACGATTTTCCGGATAGAGGGACGAAATCCATACCATTTCGCCACCGATACCGGCATGTTTGGCATCAATGTGCAGATAGCTTTCCGGTCTTCTTTTCAGGCGATGTTCGTAACCTGCGGTTAAATAGTCTTCCACGGTGTTGTGATGAATGTCAAAGTGGAAGGGTAAGTCGCCTTCAAATCTCATTGTATGGCCGTGATCATCAGAAATTTCCAGCCATTCGGTGGATTCGTGTCCACCGTTTTCCACAGGAGGATTGAAGGGGAAATGTTCTTGTTCCACTTGGCTTTCGTAAACCGCTTTCACGGGAGAGAGCATTCTGTCGCAGTATGCTTCGTTTCTGCCGTAACCAAAGAATCTGATATGTTCAAATCCTGCGGGAATGACCAGTTCTTCCCCGATTCTGGGCAGGTCGCCGATATCTTTATCCATATCGTAGCAAACATCCACGTGCACTTTATCTTTTAACACGGTATAGGTTAATTTGGAATAAATGTTGTAGCCGGTGGCACCGGTGGTGCAATGTTCTGCAGTAACCACCACTCTACCGTCGGAACCCTGATAATAGGACACACCCAAACAATTGGTAGTGGGATTTCTCATTTCATCCCAAATCACGTTTCTGCCCCAAGGCATACCCGGACAGTTGGTACCGCAGGCAGGACGGTAGAACTGATGTCCCCATCCTTCCATCAGGTAGGTGGTGCCGTCTTTTACCATGGTTTTTACGGTACCATTGTCTTTTGAGAATACCACGGTGAAGCTTCCGTCAGTTACAGTGATGTTATTATTTTCTTCACTTACGGTATAGTTGGAAGAAACTTGGGGAACAAAGGTTCTTTGGGTTTTGCCGTGTTCCAATTCAAACTGGGCATAACCGATTTCGTAGCCCTTATCATACGCTTTGGTTGCTTCTTTGGCATTTACGGTGAAGAGAATATGATATTTACAGTTGGGTTTGGATTCATAATCCACTTCGTAGGTCCAATCAATGGTTTCACCCGGTTTTAACAAGGGTAAATCCACAGAAACAGTTTTGATGGGATAACCGTTTTCATACACGGTAGCAAATACATCGTAATGGCCGGTATCTAATGCCATATTGGTGTTGGACACCAGATATCTGTTTTCAAACTTGGTGATTTCACGATGGTCATAATGGGGTTTACTGAAGATGATAGGCATATATCCCATTTTCAGCTCGTAAGCACCCGGTTTCCAGGTGTAATCACCCAGCATTACGCCGTTGTTGGTAAAGAACGGTGCACATTCTCTTTCACGGATGGATTCGTTAAATGCACCTGCATAACCGTAAAATTCCACGCCGTTTTCATCTTTGGTGGCAATGCCTTTGTCGATTAAATCCCAAGCAAAACCACCCTGGAAGCGGGGATATTTTAAGATGCAATCCACATAACGCTGCACACCGGAGCCGGCATTTAACATCTGATAGAGCATTTCGATTAAGATAATCGGTCTGTCATCATTTACGTCGGAAATCATATCCCGAATCATAAACTGCTGAGCATACATAAAGGGACGGGTATCGCTCATACGTTTGCTGATATCTAAAATTTCGCCGCCTTCATACTGGCACAGTCTGGTGGGATCGTATTCTTTAATCCAGCCATACATTGCAGCGTGTGCAGGACCAACACCACTTTCGTTTCCTAAAGACCAGCAATATACCGAAGCGTGGTTTTTATAGAAGGTGGTCATACGGGCAGCACGGTTTACAAATTCAGCCGCCCATTCGGGACTACGTGTGAGCTGACCGCCCACACCGTGAGTTTCCACATTACATTCCAACATTACCATTAAGCCGTATTCATCACATAATTCATAAAATTCACGGCAGGAAGGATAGTGACAGGTTCTGACCGCATTGATGTTCATCCGCTTCATATTTTCCACTTCACGGATGATGATTTCGCGGCTTAAGGTACGGCCTGTGTAAACGTGATGCTCGTGACGGTTCATCCCTTTTACAATCATTCTCTGGCCGTTTAAGTGAACCACACCTTTGATAATTTCCACACGTTTGAATCCGATGCGATAGGATTCTATATCCAACACGTTACCGTTTTCGTCGGTTAAGGTGCAAATTGCGGTATATAATTTGGGAGTTTCGGGAGTCCAGGGTTCCACTTCCCCCACAGTTTCTCTGATGATACAAGCATTGCAGTCGGGAATGCGGTCGTCGTGTCTGGATTCAATGCCGATTTCGGGAGTTTTTTGGTAAATCAGTTTATCCCCGTCAAAAATTTCCAGAGTCACAGAACAGTTTGCAAAACCGTTCACACGGTTTAACAAAATGTTGGAACGAATGCTGCCGATTCCTCGTTCGTAATCGGTTAACACTTTCACGTCCACAATTCGTTTTCTGGGTTTGGAAATTAAGTAAACGGGACGGTAAATCCCTGCTAAGTACCAGTAGTCCTGGTCTTCTAAGTAGGAGGAAGATGCAATCTTCATGACCTGAACGGTCAGGGTATTTTCACCGGGTTTTACAAAGGCAGTAATATCAAAGGTGGAGGGCAATTTGCTGTCTTCTGCATAGCCCACTTCCTTGTCGTTTACCCACAAAATATAAGAGGTTTCCACCCCGTCAAACTGAATGAAGGTGTCTTTTTTGCACCAGTCTTCATCCACGGTAAAGGTGGTTTCGTAAATACCGGTAGGATTTTTCTTGGGGATTTCAGGAGCATTTACCACGGTAAATTCTCCGTCGTCGGTGGGATATACCACACATCCTTCGGTTTCATAATATCTCCAGGGATAAGTGAAGTTGGTGTAAACAGGTTCGCCAAAACCGAAATATTCCCAGTTGCCGGGCACTGCAATTTCGGCAGTGAAATTTTTATCTAAATGAGCACCGTATTCGGGCACTTCATCATAGTAACGGAATTTCCAGTTTCCGTTTAAGGATTTCACATTGGAAGATTTTAACATGTCGCAGGTAAAAGCTTCTTCTTTGGTTGCATAAGCACCCCACTGAGAATGGGGAGCTTCACGGTTTACCTGAGTGACATCCATATCTGCCCAGGGCATCTTGGTATGAACTTTCTGATACATAGCTTGTTCTCCTTTTAGGTTCTTCATAAATTAAAGATGATTATGCAAATTATAAGATTTTCCGATCAATACATACACTCAGAAAATGGATTAAATTGTGAAAATTTTTCGCTTCTGTGACTGCCGTTTTGTACCTCTCACAAAGCTGAAAAAATCAGATGATTTTTTCGATTTTTATGACCGTCGCGTACTTTGGATGTAGGCAAGGGAATAAAAAGCGGAAAAAGGGCTGATTTTACTCGGCTTTAAACATGGTACCGATGCCGTCGGTGGTGAAAATTTCAAGTAACAGACAGTGCGGAATACGTCCGTCTAAGATGTGGACGGATTTTACGCCGGAGTCAATGGCATCTAAGCAGCCCAGCACTTTGGGAATCATACCGCCGGTGATGACGCCGTCATCGATAAGTTTTAGGGTGTCGGCTTTGTTGATTTCGGAAATTACTTCGGGGGCATCTACGTCCATTTTTAAGCCTTCGATATCGGTTAAGAGAATCAGTTTTTCAGCTTCCAGAGCACCTGCCAATACGCCTGCGGCGGTGTCTGCATTGATGTTGTAGCTATGGCCGTTTACGTCCACACCGATAGGTGCGATTACGGGAATGTAACCGTTATCCGCTAAGTTCCGCACCAGTTTGGAGTTTACTTTCACAATATCGCCCACGTAACCGATATCCACTTCCTCGCCGTCCACGGTGGTAGTATGCTTTTCACAAGTGAAAAGACAGGAATCCATCCCGGAAATCCCAACAGCGTTGCCGCCGTTTACATTTAAGAGGGAAACCACTTCTTTGTTGGTTTTTCCGATTAACACCATC
>JAFYVF010000081.1 GCA_017549265.1 Clostridia bacterium | reverse complement strand
TCTCTTTGCCATATAGGCTGTGAGTTCTTTTAGGAAACCACAAACGTCGTCTTTTTTCAATAATTTCTCTACTTGAGATAACAAAGACAAAGCCTCTTTTTCATATTCTGCCATCAATTCCCGGCAACGGTCCAAACCATACTCAGAGACAAATGTAATCTTCTGATTTTTTTGGTCACTGAAAACGGGTTTCCCTAAGGTCAGTTCATCGGATTCCACATCCAGCACGTCATCTTTAATCTGAAAAATTAACCCAATGAAATCTGCATACTGTTCTAAAAGGGTGATAACCTTTTCATTGGCACCACCTAAAATCCCGCCTGCAACCACTGCTGCTTTCAAAAGAGCACCGGTTTTTCCGCGGTACATTTCGGTAAGACTTTGAAAATCATTCACCGATTGCTCCATATCCGACATCTGCCCTGCACACATACCCTTGGCGCCGGATGCTTTCGCAATATAAGACATTGCCCGAATCGCAGTTTCGGGTGAAAAATTCCCGGCATAAGAAAGCATCGTTTCAAAACTCAAGTTTAATAAGGCGTCTCCTGCCAGAATGGCACCAAATTCGGAAAATTGTTTATGGCAAGTAGGTTTTCCACGTCTTAAATCATCATTATCCATACTGGGTAAATCATCGTGTACTAATGAATAAGAATGAATCATTTCCAAAGCTGCCGCATAGGGAACAGCTTTTTGCAAGTGTTCACAAAACAACTCATAGGTAGAAAGCAACAACACCGGACGAAGACGTTTTCCCCCATTGGTTACCGCATATTCCATAATTTCACGGAGATTTTCCTGGTTGGATGCGCCTTTAAGTTCCTGTTTTAAAAAATCTTCCACCAGCGTGGCTTTTGCCTGAATTTTTGTTTTCATAGATTATTCCGCCGTTTCTTTATTTTCAAAATCAACGGCAGTAACCTGTCCGTTTTGTTCGGTAATCATTTTAATTTTAGATTCTGCACGGTCTAAAATCAGTTGCAACTCTTTGGACAGCTTGGTCCCTTCGGTAAATAAGTCCATCGCTTCTTCTAAGCTGACGGAACCTCGTTCCAAGCCTACCACAATTTCTTCCAACCGTTTCATACCATCTTCAAAAGTCAGTTTCTTCTCTTCCATTTTTTAAACCTCTCCGGATTTTTCCGATTCTGTTATTTCGGTAACATCACAACCTAATTTTCCGTCTGCCATAGTTACATACACACGGGAACCAATGTCAAAAACGGAAACAGATGACACAGGGTTTCCCCTATCATCTTCCACCACGGAATATCCTCGTTTTAAAATCTTTAACGGACTTAAGGCATCCAGCTTGGCAACATGCTTGACAAACTGTTCCTTTGCACCGTGAATTTTTTTGGTATAGCTATTTTCCAACTGTGTGGAAAAACTATCAATCTGCATTCTTTTCACGTTATACACGGCAAGAGGATTCTTTAAAACTTCCTTTTCCCGAAGCACCTGCAGATTTTTTTGGCAGCGTTCCAGCTGACCAAACAAAGCCGTGTAAAGTCGTCCGTCCACCATTTTCAAAAATTTCTGAAGGTCAGCTCCCGACGGCACTGCAATTTCTGCCGCCGCGGAAGGAGTGGGTACTCTTTTATCGGCAACGAAATCGGCAATGGTAAAATCCGTTTCATGGCCAACTGCAGAAATCACAGGTGTTTTCATGGCAAAAATTTGCCGTGCAACCGCTTCTTCGTTAAATGCCCACAAATCTTCAATGGAACCGCCGCCACGTCCTGTGATCACCGTATCCACTTTGCCGTCAAAAAAACGGAGTCCGCGGACAATGGATTCTTTGGCGCCTTCTCCCTGCACCAGGGCAGGATACAAATACACTTTGGTATAGGGAAAACGCCGTTTTAAGATATTTAAAATATCACGGATCGCAGCCCCCGTGGGAGAGGTCACAATCCCAATGGTTTCAGGGTATTTGGGAATGGGCTTTTTATACTGCTCCGAAAACAATCCTTCTTCAGCAAGCTGTGCCTTCAGTTGTTCATAGGCAACATACAAAGCGCCCACACCGTCCGGCATCATTTCGTCAATATAAATCTGATACTGACCGTCCCGTTCATACACGGAAACTTTTCCGGATACCACAACTTGCATTCCGTTTTCGGGACGGAAGCGAAGTTTCCCGGCAGCAAAGCGGAACATCACAGCACGAATCACACCGCCATTATCCTTTAAAGACAAGTATAAATGCCCGGAAGAATGATGTTTGAAGTTGGAGATTTCTCCCTTCACGGTAACATTCTGCAACACGGCATCCCGCTCAACGATGCCTTTAATGTATAAATTCAGCTCTGTAATAGTAAGAACATCCATAGCAAAGTCCTTATTCTTTCCCTCTGGATACAGCGCCTAACACACCGTTTACAAAGGTTTTTGATTTTTCATCTTCAAAGGTTTCGGCAATTGCCATTGCTTCGGACACAGCAACTCCATCGGGCACGGAATCGTCAAACAGCATTTCCGCTACTGCCAAACGAAGCACAGCCAAAGAAACTTTGGAAATACGGTCAAACGCGTAACCCTTTACATGGGTTGCAATCGTTTCATCCACTTTGGTAAGATTGGAGAACACCAGGTTCACCTTCTCGGTCAGTTCTTTGGCATCTTTGCCTTTGATTTCATTATCGGCCAGATAAAATGCAACGCCTTCTTCGGGAAGCACTCCGTCGTGTCCGGAAAAAATCAGTTTGAAGGCATGCTCTCTTAATTCTCTTCTTTTCATCGTTTTCTTCCTTTATTATTGAGCTTCGGAAAAATCCACACCTGCTACTACAACGTTTACGGTTTTTACGTCAAAGCCCAGCATATTTTCCATTGCGTCTTTTACCTTCAACTGCACTTCTCTGGAAACATCGGCAATGGAATAACCGTATTTCACTACGATGTTGATATTCACAGATAATCCGTCTGCTTTCTGATCCACGCTGATACCGCGGCTCAGCATTTTTTTGGAATAAACGGTGCTATCGGGATCTTCAATCAAAGAAGCAACGCCCTCAATGTCATTCACCGCCATTCCGGAAATTACGGAAAGCACTTCTCCGCTCACTTTAATGATGCCCTGTTTATCATTGTTCAAGATGTTTTCTTCCATGGTATTACAATCCTTTCTGTTTCTCTCTATTTTCGGTTTTCCATTCTTTTTGTTTTTTCAGATAAAAGCATTCCAGCTTATTTAATATATTATAACATACTACTCTGTATAATTCAAATACTTTTTGAATATTTTTTATTTTTTTTGCAATTTTTTTCAGAAAAAATGAGGTTTTTGCTTATTTTTTTTACTATGCATAAAATTTTTGAGATTTTTTTGGAAAAAAGAAAAAGAAAACTCTTATTTTTTTATCAAAAAAGTTATAATAATCGAAAATCGGTCAAACATAAAAAAAGAAATCAAACTTCCTTTGTGTATTTTTAAAAAAGAGGCAGGTCATAAAATATGGCAAAAGAAAATCCGATTCTCACCATGAAGAATATCACCAAAGAATTTGTTGGTGTGAAAGCATTAAAAAACGCCAACTTGGATTTATATCCGGGAGAAGTTCACGCCCTGGTGGGAGAAAACGGTGCAGGAAAATCAACGTTAATGAAAATCCTCACAGGGATTCACCAAAAAGACGGCGGAACAATCACATTTTTAGGAAAAGAAATTCATTTTAAAAACCCGAAAGAGGCTCAGGAAAACGGCATCATCATTGTTCACCAGGAGCTGAATATGATGAATCATTTAACTGTAGCAGAAAATATTTTCATCGGTCGTGAACAAAAAAAACTGGGATTCTGGCTGGACGACAAAAGGCTGGAAAATGAAACGGCAAACCTTTTTCAAAAACTGGGTATCTTCATCAATCCCAAAGAAATGATCGAAAATCTCACCGTGGGAAAACAGCAAATGGTAGAAATTGCAAAAGCCATCTCATTTCACGCCAAAATTATCATTTTTGACGAACCCACCGCAGCCTTGACCGAGAACGAAATCAAGGAACTGTTCCGTTTAATTTCGGAACTTCGGCACAAAGGTGTGGGAATGATTTACATTTCTCACCGTATGGATGAAATCAAAGCCATCACCGACCGGGTCACAGTGATGCGGGATGGAGAATATATTGGTACTATTGCCACCAAAGATTCCACCAAAGATGAAATCATCAGCATGATGGTGGGACGCACCATTTATGAAGACCCAAAAGAAGAAAGCACCGTTCCTCCAGAGGCGCCGGTGGTATTAAAAGCAGAAGGAATCACGCGCGCTCCCTACGTAAAAAATGTAAGTTTTTCCTTAAAAAAAGGAGAAATTTTAGGATTTGCAGGTTTAATGGGAGCAGGCAGAACCGAGCTTGCAAGAGCCATTTTCGGCGCCGACAAGCCGGATTCCGGTGCCATCTTTTTAAAGGGAAAACGGGTAGAAATCAAATCCCCCATAGATGCTGTCAAACATAGAATCGGTTATCTTTCGGAAGACCGAAAACGCTATGGACTTGCCCTGAATTTGGACGTGGCGGATAACTCTGTTATGGCAAATTTAAAGCAATTTTCCAACGCCGGATTTTTAAAAGAAGGGGCCATTATAAAAACAGCCAAGGAATATAAAGAAAAACTGAAAACAAAAACTCCGTCTGTTCATCAGACAGTGCGCAATTTATCGGGCGGGAACCAACAAAAAGTGGTTATTGCAAAATGGTTGATCAAAAACTGCGATATCTTAATTTTCGATGAACCCACCCGTGGGATTGATGTGGGTGCCAAAAGTGAAATTTACGCCCTGATGAACGAACTTGCAAAGCAAGGAAAATCCATTATTATGATTTCCTCGGAACTAACAGAAGTGCTTCGTATGAGCGACAGAATCATCGTAATGTGTGAAGGAAAAATTACGGGCGAACTGGATATCAAAGATGCCAACCAGGAAGAAATTATGCGTTTGGCAACCAAGCGGGAAGATGTGTCCTGACATCTTTTCCGCAAAT
>JAFYVF010000006.1 GCA_017549265.1 Clostridia bacterium | reverse complement strand
GCTGACCCTTTCCCGATGCGCCCCAACCTTCCATTACCACAATCACAGGAATGTCCAGCGCTCTTGCTTCTCGTTGCAGGGCGGCTAATCGTTCCTGATAGGCTTCCAGTTTTTTCTTTAATTCTTTGGGAGAATCGTTGGTCAGGGTGAGTGTTTCACATTTTTTGAGCATAGCGGATACCTGCTTTCTGTGGTTGTTAGTCAAAGTGGTGTGTTGGATGCGCCTCGTTTCCGCAGGAAACATATAAGAACCTCACGATTTTATTGCAAAATCAAAGATTTTGTTAAAATCGGAGAACCTTGATACTTGCAAAGCTCGTATGCGAGTGCGAAGCACATATCGAATCCGTTAGGATATATCGACAATCTCGCAAGAGATTGATATCGAGTTGTTTTGGCAGAAGCCAAAACAACAAAGGGACAGCACCCTCAAAATCTTTGGGGGCGTTGTCCCGCATGTTTGTTAGTCGGTTAATTTTGCCACAAAACGTGCCAAACGTTCCATACCTTTTTCGATACTGTCCATACCGGTTGCATAAGACCAACGGATAAAATCGTCAGCACCAAAGCCGGAGCCGGGAACCAGTGCTACCAGTTCTTTTTCCAACAGTAAGGAGCAGAAATCATCAGAAGTGTTGATGGTAACGCCTTCGTATTTTTTGCCCTTCACTTTGGAGATGTTCATCATAATGTAGAACGCACCTTTGGGCATTCTGCAGGATAAACCGGGGATGGCATTGATTTTTTCATACATATAGTTTTTGCGTTGTTCAAAATGTTTTTTCATATTGTAAACGCAGTCTAAAGAACCGTCCAGCGCCGCACAAGCTGCTGCCTGAGCGATGGAGTTGGGGTTGGAGGTGGCGTGAGACTGAATATTTGCCATCACCTTTGCCAAGCCTTCTTCACAAGCGGTGTAGCCGATACGCCAACCGGTCATGGCATAGGTTTTGGAAACAGCGTTTACGGTAACAGTGCGTTTTTTAATTTCTTCGCCCAAAGTGGCAATACTAACGGTATCGCCTTCGTAAATTAAGTGTTCATACACTTCGTCGGAGATTACAATCAGATTTTTTTCCACGCAGAAATCTGCAATTTTCTGCAGTTCTTCTTTGGAATAAACGGAACCTGTGGGATTGGAGGGGCTGCATAAAATCACAGCAACGGTTTTATCGGTCACAACCTGAGCCAGTTCTTCCACGGTGAACTTGAAATCGTGTTCTTCGGTGGTTTCTAAAATCACGGGGATACCGTCTGCCAGTTTCACCATTTCAGGATAGCTTACCCAGTAGGGCGCAGGCACAATCACTTCATCACCGGGATCACAAATTGCCATAAAAATGTTGGTTAAAGAGTGTTTTGCACCGTTGGAAATTACGATGTTTTTCACTTCGTAATCCAAGTTGTTTTCCCGTTTTAATTTGCGCACGATTGCCTGTTTTAAGGCAGGAGTACCGGAAGCGGGGGTGTATTTGGTCATCCCTTTGGATAACGCTTCAATCGCAGCCTGTTTGATATGGTCAGGGGTGTCAAAATCGGGTTCGCCGGTTCCGAAACCAACCGCATCAATGCCTTCTGCTTTCATAGCTTTGAATTTGGAATCGATTGCCAAGGTGGGAGACGCGGAAACCGCACCGCCTTTTTTGCTGATTTTAATGTCCATTTCTTTCTCTCCAATCTATAATATCTAACCGAAGAAGTAACAAAACATGTTCGGTTTTTGCCATGTTGTTTGCAATAAAATTTTTAAAAGAAAATTCTTTCAAAATTTCATGCTATTTTTCATAATACTATATTATATGAAAAAAATCAAGATTTTTTACAATTTTTTTAGGGGACAACATGAAAGTGAAAATTTTCAATCTTTCATTTTAAAGACCGATTATTTTTTGGAAAATTCACCTTTCACGCCACGTTGGAACATATCCAGCGTTTCGGGTGTTTCGTCCAGATAGTAGGGACGGGCGATAATGTCTTGCATGCCTTCTCTGTAATCACGGTCTCCCGAGTTGAACCAGACAGCCGCTTTGATGTTTTGGTAGTCTCCGATATGGGTAAACATATCCTGCATCCACTGCACCTTATCTCCCCCGTAGGAAGAGGAAGCAAATTCGGTCACAATCCAGGGCACTTCGGAGAAGTCCTGGGAATACAGCGTATTTAATGCATCAAAAGCCGGTTTGAAGTCGGTCCAGGTTTCGCCGAATACTTCATTGTAATAGGTGCCGGTGTTGTATTTGGTAACACCCAACATTTGAACTTTGTCATTTCCGGGATAATAGTTCATATGGTGGTTAAAACTTGCAGGGGGATAGTTTCCGTACTGAGGATTGAAAATCCAGATGACGTTGTCTACACCTTCTTCCTGGAAGATGTTGTAGATACGGCTATACACCATTTTGTAAATGTCGGGGTCCTGCAGGGTTACAACCCCACTGTAGGTACACCAGTCGGTATTCATTTCGTTGTTCACGCGGAACAAAATGGGATGAGAAAATTCTTTGAAAGCTCTGGCATATTTTCGAATCTGGTCGTCCCACAGGCCGTCAATCACTTCAAAGTTGGGATTGGTGGAAGAATCCAGCGCCATATGGTCAATGGTGCAGACCTGCAGGGTCATTTCGGTGATTTTACCGTCATCATACGCTTCCTGCAAACCTTTCACAGGCGGTTCTTCCATCAGGTAAGTGTAACCCATGCAAAGCTCAAAGTTATAGTCTAATTTTGCTTCCAATTCTTCCATGGTGGGAGCCATTCCCTCCACGGTAATCAGTTTGTGATTATACACGCCCCAAAGCACATCGTCTCGGGATACCAAACTTTCATAGAAAGCGGCAGTTTCTTCATTCCAACGGGGCAGTTCTGCTTTGGTGGGAATGGTGGTCATATTATAGCCGATGGGGTCAAATACCGTTAGGGAATTCAGGATATTGTTAACGGTTTCGGGTTCATAGGTTTCTGCTTTTAAGAGCATTCTGTGATAAATCTGACCGCCGTTGGGGTCTAAAATGTAGGCGATGGTGTAGCTGTTGAGCTTCACATCACTGCCTTCGGCAGGGGTTCTGGTCATAGACAGAATTCTCACGGGAGCATCCTTCACGGTGCGGACAGTATCCTCGTGCAGGGTGATATTGTTGGCTTGCTGATAAGCGGGATTTGCCACATATTTATTGATGTATTCGTCAATGTATTTGAGGGTATCTTCATAGGGAGAACCTTCTCTGGTAAACAGAGCTTCATACCCGTCACCATACACCTTCACCCCCCCTTCTCCACGGGAGAAATCGTGGGTGATTTTACCGGGAAGGTCCACATAAAAACCGTTAGGGAAGTCTACAACACGGGTGAAATTTTCGGTTTCATACACCTTTTTCACATCGTAGCGGAAATCTGCGGCTTCCGGATTGGCAAGCAGCACGTTTCCCTGGTATGCCTGCAGAGCTGTCACTTCGCCCAGGCCATCGGTATATTCATGACGGTTCATGTTGTATCGCAGTTTCATAAGAGGCCCCTGCAAACCGGGAATGGGAAGCTTTTCTAAGGGCAGAAGGGGTAATAACAGTGCTCCCACGGTAATCACCAGAAGCAACAGTGCGGTAATCATATTTCGTTTCATAAAAATTCTCCTGAAAAAGTAGGGTGGAACGATGGCGCGGTTGCCATCTCATACTAATGTATAGTATAGCAGATAATCTTTTGTTTGTAAATATGTTTTCTGTTTTTTTGATGTTTTTTTCGTCAATTTTTTTGGATTTTGGTTGAATCTGTGGGTAGGTTATGATATGATAATTACAATGGACAAAAAAGGAAGGAATTTTTGGCATGAAGGTACTTGCATTCGGTGAAATTTTGTTTGATTGCTATCCCACCACACAAAAAATTGGAGGTGCTCCCTTTAATTTCTGTGCTCACCTCGCAAAATTGGGAGCAGATTGTGCTTTGTATGGTTGTGTTGGAGATGACGATCTTGGGAAAGAAGCGCTGTCTTTTGCAAAAAAATACGGCGTGGATACCCGTTATCTTGCCAAACATTCCACCTTACCCACAGGGGTTTGCAATGTGACTTACCAAAAAGGAGAACCCTGCTACGATTTAAGCGGTTTTTTTGGTTATGATGAAATTTCTTTGGATCCTTCGGTGTTTTCGGAAAAATACGATATATTCTATTTCGGAACCCTTGCGCTAAGAAACGAAATTTCCCGTAAAACCTGCAAAACGCTGCTGGAAAAGGGAGATTTCGGTATTCGTTTCTTTGATATGAACCTGCGTCAGCATTATTATACAGATGAACTTTTAAAATGGGGACTTTCCGCTTGTGACATTGTGAAAATGAACCGGGAAGAATATTTTTTAATAAAGAAAATCTCCTCGGTTACGGAGCGGGAACCTGCTCTTGCTTTACAAAAAATCTGCCAAATCTACCATATCCAAACTGCCATTCTCACCTTAGATGCTGACGGTGCTTGCCTCTGGGACAGCGAACAAGGTTTTTTCAGTATTCCCGCCCAAACAACAGAATTCGTTTCCGCAGTGGGTGCAGGAGACAGCTTTTGTGCCTGCTTTTTATACCATTATAAACAAGGGCATCCGTTGCCTGTCTGTCTGGAAAAAGCGTCGATTCTGGCAGGCTATGTGGTGTCTTTTGAGGAAGCAATTCCCCATTATTCTGATAAAATTTTAACAAAGCTGACCTCAGAATTGTAAAATTGCATATTTGAAAAACGAAGAAAATAAGAGAAAACGAAAGAAAACAAGAGAAAACTATTTTTAGATTAAAAAAATTCAAAAAAGATGTTGACAAATGCCAAATCTTTTTGTATAATAAAATCCGTTCGTGAAAAACGGACAATCAAAACTGATTAAAATAAAGATGAAATAAATCGGAGGTTTCTTATGAAAGATACTTATCTTGCAAAAGCAGGACAGACCGAAGCGAAATGGTACATCGTTGACGCTGCAGATGTTTCTTTAGGTAGAACCGCTGCAAAAGTTGCTTCCATTTTAAGAGGTAAACATCGTCCTGAGTACACTCCCAACGTTGACCTGGG
>JAFYVF010000080.1 GCA_017549265.1 Clostridia bacterium | reverse complement strand
TTCTTTCTGCATATTATTCGTCTCCTTTCGCACCTTTATCTTTATAAACGCCTAAGGGATACTGAGGCATCATATTTTCTTCCATCCATTTTAAGGATTCAGAGGGAGATAAGCCCCAGTTGGTGGGACAAGTGGATAACACTTCCACAAAAGTGAAGCCTTTTTTCTCAGTCTGATAGGTGAATGCTTTTTTGATAGCCGCTTTTGCTTCACGGATGTTTTTAACATTGTTCACCGCTACTCTTTGCGCTAACGCAGTGCCTTCCAGCTGAGAAACCAGTTCACAACCGTTGATGGGCCACCCTTGGGTTTCGGTTTTTCTGCCGTAGGGAGTGGTCTGGGTTACCTGACCAACCAAAGAGGTGGGAGCCATCTGACCGCCGGTCATACCGTAGATACAGTTGTTGATAAATACCACGGTAATGTTTTCACCACGGGTTGC
The DNA here is from genome assembly GCA_017549265.1 of Clostridia bacterium. Lineage (GTDB taxonomy): Bacteria > Bacillota > Clostridia > UMGS1840 > UMGS1840 > SIG452. The sequence goes on along the minus strand of JAFYVF010000080.1, from coordinate 10,596 downwards.
AGCGTGAATGGTTTCTGCAGTACCGATTGCCAGTAAGTCACCGTCACCCTGATAAGTGAATACCACTTTGTCGGGATGTGCTCTTTTTACACCGGTTGCAACAGCGGGTGCTCTACCGTGTGCTGCCTGCACCATATCACATTCAAAATAGTTATAGGAGAATACGGAGCAGCCTACGGATGCAATCCCTACTGCTTCCCCTTCTAATTTTAATTCATCCAGCACTTCTGCCACCAGACGGTGCACAATACCGTGAGTACAGCCGGGGCAATAATGGAAGCCCACATCGGAGAGTGCATGGGGTTTTTCAAATACAATACTCATCTTAATCTTCCTCCCTCTTACAGTTTTTTGGACATTTCCACGATTTTGTCCAGAATTTCCTGAGGCACGGGTACCACGCCACCGGTTCTGCCGTAAAATTCAACGGGGCATTTGCCGTTTACTGCTAATTTTACGTCATAAACCATCTGACCGGTGCTCATTTCCACGCTTAAGAAGCTTTTTGCGGTTTTTGCCACTTCGGCAATTTCTTTTTCGGGGAACGGCCATAAGGTGATGGGGCGGATTAAACCTGCTTTGATACCCATCGCTCTTGCTTTTTTCACCGCATTCATAGCCACTCTGGCGATGGTGCCATATGCCACTAACACGATGTCTGCATCCTCACAGAAGAAAGATTCTGCACGGGTTTCGTTTTCGGTGATGAGCTGATAACGTTTTTCACGTTCTAATACCAGAGTTTCCAATTCATCGGGATTGATGTATAAGGAGTTTACGATATTTTTCTTACGTTTCATACCGGTGGTATCACAAGCCCAGGATTTATCGAAGGTAACGGAATCGTCATGTTCGGGGAAGGTAACCGGTTCCATCATCTGACCTAACATACCATCACCCATAATCATAACGGGAACACGGTAGTTATCTGCAATATCAAATGCTTTGTAGGTTAAGTCCACACATTCCTGAATGGTGGAAGGAGCCAATACTACCAGATGATAGTCCCCATGACCGCCACCTTTGGTTGCCTGGAAATAGTCAGACTGAGCAGGCTGAATACCGCCTAAACCGGGGCCGCCACGAACAATATTGATAACAACACAGGGAAGATCTGCACCTGCAATATAGGAAAGACCTTCCTGTTTTAAGCTGATTCCGGGGCTGGAAGAAGAGGTCATAACTCTTGCACCTGCCGCTGCAGCACCATATACCATATTGATTGCCGCAACTTCACTTTCAGCCTGTAAGTACAACCCGTCCACCTGAGGCATTCTTTTGGACATATAGGCAGAAACCTCGGTCTGGGGAGTGATGGGATAACCGAAGAACAGTTTACATCCGCTACGGATTGCAGCTTCAGCGATTGCTTCGTTCCCTTTCATTAAAACTTTTTCACTCATTGTATTTCAATCCTTTCCTACTTATTTCTCAACAGTGATAACCACGTCGGGACACATGGTTGCACAGAACGCACATCCGATGCACTGATCCATATCCAGCACTTCAACGGGGTTAAAGCCCTTCACGTTCAAACGGTCAGTAGCTTTTTTGATAATCTTTTTGGGACAAACGTCCATGCAAAGATAACAGCCTTTACAAGCGTTTTCGTTAAATGTTACTTTTGCCATAATCACTTTTCCTTTCTTTCCGACGTTCCGTCGGGTTTAGCAAAATGTATTGAAAATTTTATAAACAAAATAATAAAACAGTTATAGTTCCCAGGGCTTTTTGTGAAACAATTGCACGCCGATTGCCTTTTTCTTTAAGTCTTCGGGCAACGTTTCAACCAATTCATCCCACACAAAGGTGTATCGGTTGGGAATTCCGCTTTCTTTAGAAACCTCTTCAGTAATTTTTTCCCCTTCTAAAATATCAGAAAGGGTGGTTTCGTAAGAAATATTGGTGGCATTTACCAAAGCGGTAAATTTTAGTCTGGAGGCACATTCAATGTCCTCTTTATACATTATAATACTTTCTTTGTCTCTCGTCAATGGTCTTTTTGAATTAATCACCAAAAAGAAATCATATTCCTCTTGTGAAAACTCCATAAAATAACGGCTTAAGACCACAGCGCCGTCATCGTCCCCTGCGGCATCAAATACCACATAGGTATCCTTCTGGCTGAATGCCGCCATCACGCCTGCCGGAATGGAGGGCGTTTCAATATTGGTATTGGCATAGGTGGGGGTCACCACGCTGATGCCCAGCTGATCCAACTCATCCTGAGCGTCTTTGGTGCGATAGTATGGATTGATTAAATCAATATCCACAATCATCACTTTTTCGTGTTGTTCTCTTAATTTTTTCGCATAGGCAACTGCGGCGGTAGTTTTTCCGCTGCCGTAATGCCCTGCAAATATGGTAATACGCTTCATATTATTCCTCTTTCTTGGTCGCTTTGGGCTTTTTTAATCTTCGAAACAGTAACGCAATCACTACAAAAACCAAAACACCTGCTGAAACTGAAATCAAAGCAGAAAGTGCTTCCGATAAATATTGGTTACAGAGTAAAAACGCCAAAAGAATCACACAAAGCGGCACAAAAAACACCGCAAAGGAAATGGAAAAATATCGCTTGTTTGAAATCGTAACCAGCACCTCATCCCCCTCCTGCACCAAATCGGTACATTCGGCAATAATGTCGGCTTCCCCACCGTGACACATGCCACAAGTATGGCAATCCCCGCCACAAGCGGAGGAACGAATGATTTTAACAAGGATATTCTTCTCATTTAACCGTTTGGTAACGGTTCCTGTGACTTTCATATTAACACTCCAATTTGAACTGTTCTGCTAAGTGAAGCATTTCTTCGGCACTCTGACGGGTAATTTCGGTTACTGCAACACCGCCAATCATACGGGAAATTTCGCTAACTCTTTGCTCCCCTGTAATTTCGCAAACACGGGTAAGAGTTTCTTTTAAAACTTCCTCTTTGTTTACCAAAAAATGCTGGTCTGCCATAGCGGCAATTTGGGGAAGATGGGTTACACAAAGCACCTGGGATTCTTTGGCGATGGCACACATTTTTTCCCCTGTTTTCTGTGCAGCACGTCCGCTGATACCTGTGTCAATTTCGTCAAACACAAAGGCGCAAGCAGGGTCGATTCCGCGAAGTACGGATTTTAATGCCAGATTCACACGGGAAATTTCACCGCCCGATGCAATCTTTGCAAGCGGTGCGGGAGGCAAACCAAGGTTTGCGGAGAATAAAAATTCCACTTTTTCGGCTCCGTGAGCAGTAAAATCGTTTTCTTCCTTTAACGCCACCGAAAATACGGCATTGGGCATCATTAAATCATGCAGTTCCGATTCCAGTTTTTCGGATAACTGTTTCGCATATTGACTGCGAATTTCGGTAAGCTGCCGGGATTTCTTTCTAAGTTCCGAAAGGCACTCTTCTTTTTGTTTGGTTAGTTCTTCTATATGATGTTCCCGATGCTCAATTTCATAAAGCTCACGGGAGGTTTTTTCGTAAGTATCAAAAATAGATTGGAAGGTACCGCCGTATTTCATTTTCAGCTGGTAAATTAAGCCAAGGCGATCTTCTAAATCATCTATATTGGTATATTCCAGCTCTGTCTTCATATCCCGGGTTCGGATTTTTTCAGACAGTTCTGCAATTTCATATCTGAGCTCATCCAAGCGTTCCGCGATTTCGGTAAAACCGTCTGCATTCTTCAGGGCTTTTGCCGCCACAGAAACGAAATGATAAGCACTTTCTTCTTGTTCATATAAGGCATAAGTTGCCGTTTTGATGTTTGCTTTGTTTTTCTCCTGATTCTTTAAGAGGAGTTTGGTTTCTTTTAAACGGTCTTCTTCCTCAGGCTGCAAATTGGCATTCTCAATTTCACGGATGACAAATTTCAAATAGTCAATTCTCCCTAAATCCTGCGCTTGTTTGCCGTCAACCTTTAAAATTTCTTCACAAACTTCACGGTAACGGTGATAGCAGGATTCATATTCTAAAAACAACTCACTTGCACCCGCAAAATGGTCTAAAAAACGAAAATGCTCTTCCGGGCGGAACAGAATCTGATTGTCATTTTGAGAATGGATGCTGATCAAATAGGGAGCAATTCCCCGAAGCTCCGCCGTGTTGGATAAGGAACCGTTTATCTTTACAATATTTCTGCCGTCACGAAAAATTTCACGGGACAGCACAATCATATCATCCAAAAGATAAGGTTTTAAGGCCTCAGGAGCAGTTTCTTCCGAAAAGAAGAACCCAACCTCCACCAAAGCGGATTTTTCTTCGGCACGGATTAAATCTTTCGAAACACGGGCACCCAAAATAGCCTGCAAGGCGTCCATCAAAATGGACTTCCCTGCACCGGTTTCCCCTGTCAACACTGTAAGACCTCGATCAAATTGCAGTTCTATCTCACGGATGACAGCCAAATTTTTAATATGCATGGTTGAAAGCATAATCCGTTATTCCTCTCTTAGAGATGGGTTTTTAAGTAATCCGCCACAGAACCTGTTTCTTCGGGAGTGGCACACACCACCATAATGGTGTCGTCTCCTGCAATGGTACCTAAAATGTCAGTTCTGCCCATACGGTCGATGGTAGCAGCAATGCCCTGTGCCATTCCTGCGGCAGTGTGAATCACAATAATATTCACGCTATAAGTCACAGAATGAATGAGATTCTTAAAGAACCCAAGCCCTGTTCCATTAGCATGATGCATCGCATCCTTTTGAGGTGCTAAGTAACAGATTTCCCCATTTTCATCGGTAGTTTTAATAATTTTAAGTTCTTTGATATCTCGGGAAACGGTCGCCTGAGTTACGCGGTAACCCAGTTTGGATAAACGTTCTGTCAAATCTTCCTGCGTTCTGATTTTTTCCTGACGAATTAACCCGAGTAAATCATCTTGTCTTCTTTTTTTCATCTTTGTTTCTTCTTTCTTAGAGTTTATCTTTTAACACAGAATAGAAATTCCGATTTACAATACGAACCAATTTTGTGGTATGCTCCGAAAGCTGTACACAGATTTCCATCCCGGGATTTATCGTTACCGCTTCATTTCCATCATACGATAAGAAGGAAACATTTTCAGTGCCTTCTTTTTGTTTAATGGTAATCATTCGATTTTTGCAGATAACCATGGGACGAATGGTTAAGGTGTGTGGACAAATAGGCGTCACAGCAAAAGCCTCCGCCAAAGGGTCAATCACCGCACCACCGGCAGACAGAGAGTAGGCAGTGGAGCCTGTGGGGGTGGAAACAATCAAGCCGTCTGCACGAATAGGCGTACAGATTGCACCGTCAATATATAAATCCATTTCCAGCATCTTTGCAAAATTCCCACGGGATAACGCAATTTCATTTAATGCATCAAAACGGTATTTTTCCTCTCCATTCTCGGTGACGGTTGCAGTTAACATCATTCTTTCGTCAATGGTGTAATCCCCTGTGAAAATATGGCTGATTAAATCCAGTTCATCTTGTTCCAAATCAGCAAGCAAACCCACTCTGCCAAAATTGACTCCCAAAACAGGAATTCCATACTTTGATGCTGACTGGGATACCCGAAGAAGCGTTCCGTCTCCACCAAGCACAATCACCATTTGTACAGTCTGATAAAAATCTTCTGCCGAAAGGCAAGTACCAAAAGTTCCTGCTATGCTATCACAAGGGAAATAAACATCGGCACCATGCTTTACCAAAAGTGAAGTAAGCCGTGTAATCACAGAAGAATCAATATTCGTTTTTCCGATAACAATTCCAATGTTCATAATATCCCTCGGTTTAATCTAATGTTGTATGAGAAGCCTCTGAAATTTCTTTTGCTTTGGCAAGATAATCCATAGAAGTTTCCTGCCGTTTGGTCATATAAAGTAAATATTCAATATTACCTTCAGGTCCTTTGATGGGCGAAAAATCTAAATCCAGCAAAGTAAGCCCTTTGGCAATCATTTGTTCACAAACTTTCACAATGACGTCGTGATGAACTTTTTTATCTTTCACCACGCCTTTTTTACCAACAAATTCTCTGCCTGCTTCAAACTGCGGTTTGATTAAAACCATCAGTTCCGCAGAATCACTAAGCAAATCTACCGCCGTGGATAAAGCAGTGTTTAACGAAATAAACGCCACATCCGCAGACAAGAAATCCGGTTTTTCGGGGATTTCTTTTTCGGTTAAGTAACGAGCATTTGTGCGTTCCAGCACCACCACACGCTCATCGCTTCTGAGCTTCCAGTCTAACTGACCATACCCTACATCCACTGCATATACACGCTTTGCTCCGTTTTGGAGCATACAGTCGGTAAAACCGCCTGTGGATGCACCAATATCTACGCAAATTTTATCTTGTAAGTCAATCCCGAAAACTTTAATTCCTTTATCCAGTTTATAACCGCCGCGAGACACAAAAGGCAGTTCTTCCTTCACGGTAAGCTTTTGGGTATCCTCTATCATTTCTCCGGCCTTATACGCCTTTTGCCCATCCACATATACCTGCCCCGCCATGATAAGCGCTTTCGCTTTTTCACGGGAAGGTGCTAAACCTTGTTCAGTTAACGCAACATCTAATCTTATTTTCAACGGAAAAATTCCTCCACAATTCGTTTTGCCACGCTTTCGCCATCCATATGATACATTTTAAATAATTCTTCTACCTTCCCATGGGGTACATAACAATCGGGAACCGACACAGACAAAAGCGGAACCGTGGTGGCACCTGTCAACATGGAATAAATACCGCCGTTCTGACAAGCATTTTCCATCACAACGCCTCGCTTAGTTTTCATTAAGGAATTACCGATAGTTTCCCAATCTAAAGGTTTTAAATACCGAAGATTCACAAGTTCTGCAGATACTCCCCATTCTGCCAGTAATTTGGTGGCTTTTAAGCCTTCTTCCACCATAGTTCCTTCACACAAAATGGAAACGTGTCTTCCTTCCACCAATACCTGTGCCTTACCTTTTTCGTAGGGCTTTTCCAATTCACAGATTTCACGGGATTCACAGCCCTTATGATAACGGATAGCACAGGGAGAATGGTATTCTTGGGTAGCTTCTTGTAACATAAATCGCAAATCATTGTAAGTAGCAGGAGAAAACACCGTCATATTAGGCATGGAGGTCAGATAGGAAATATCAAAAATCCCCTGATGGGTCTCTCCATCCTCTCCAACAATCCCTGCACGGTCAACCGCAAACACACAATGCAGATTCATTCCGCAAACATCGGTTACAAGCTGGTCATAAGCACGCTGTAAAAAGGAAGAATACACTGCAAACACAGGCACCATTCCGGAAATGGCAAGCCCTGCTGATAACCCTGCGCCGTGTGCTTCGGCTATGGCAACATCGTAATAACGGTCGGGATACTGTTTCTGAAACTGAGTCAAACCCGTTCCGTCCGGCATTGCAGCGGTAATTGCCACAATTTTTTTATTGGTTTCCCCAAGTTCCAGCAGTGCCTCACCAAAAGCTGCCGAAAAATTCTTCTCTGATGTGGTAGGAATCCCTGTCTGCACATCAAATCCTTTCACGCCGTGGAATAAATCAGGGCGTTCCTCCGCAGGAAGATATCCTTTTCCTTTTTTGGTAATCACGTGAATGACAATGGGTTTATCTAAATTTTTCAATCGTTCAAATACTTTGCATAAATTTTTTAAATTATGACCATCAAAGGGCCCGGCATAATAAAAGCCCAATTCTTCAAAGATGTTATCCCCAAAAATCATACTGCGAAGTGCAGCTTTCAAACCGGAGATACCTTTATATAATCCTTTTCCAATCCAAGGGATTTTGGAAAAGAAAGCGGAAACGCCGTCTTTGGTACGAAGGTAAATGGGGCTTGTCCGCTTTTTGGCAAGATGGCGGGCAATACTTCCCACATTTTCGGAAATACTCATTTCATTATCATTTAATACCACGATAATATTATTTTTCTCTCTGCCGGCATCATTCATTGCTTCAATCGCCATACCGCCGGTTAAAGCACCATCACCAATCATGGCAATGACATGAGAATCGTCTCCCTGTTGCTCCAGCCCTCGTTTTAAGCCCAAAGCCACCGAAATGGAATTGGAACTATGACCGGAATGGAAGGTATCAAACTCACTTTCTGTGACCTTCGGAAAGCCGGAGATACCGCCCAATTTGCGAAGTCTTTTAAAATCCTGACCCCGACCTGTTAAAATTTTATGGACATAACTCTGATGCCCCACATCAAAAATCAGTTTATCCTCGGGAAACGAAAACACTTTGTGCAGTGCCACAGTCAACTCCACAGCACCCAGATTGGAGGCTAAATGTCCCCCGGTTTCGGCAATTGAATCAATCAAAAAACTGCGGATTTCACTGCAGAGAGTCTCCAATTCAGAAATCGGCATTTTTTTGATATTTTCATATGGATTCAGTTTATCAAATAAGGCTTGATGTGTCACGGTCATTTCCTCGATTTTATCTTTTTTTCATCTATTTTAAAAATTAGCGTTCTTTTTTAAACCAGGTTTTCACGTTGGTGATTCGCTTGAAAACATGCACTGTTTTCCCAACCAGATATACAATTTTTTCTGCATTTCTGATTGCATATTTTTTCCCTGCCGCTTTACCGCCCACCGTAAAGGAGGCGATGAGGGCAGATAAAATGCTCAGAACAAACAACTCTTTCACCGGGGCATTTCCCGAAGATATGGCGTCTCCCAACATTTTTATCACATACACACCGATGGTAGCACCGGTGGCACCGCTGATGATTCCTGCAATATCGCCAATCACATCATTGAAAATGCTGGTTGCTTTTTCCGCGTTTTTCACCAAAGAAAGTGCTTCTTTTGCTCCTCTTATTTTGCGGGCTGCCATGGCATTTAGTGTTTTTTCATCTGCAGTGGCAATAGCAATCCCTGCCATATCTGCCACAATCCCTACTAAAATGATGAAAACAAGCACCAAAAGAGCAGGCACAAAGCTTAAGTTTTTCGATAATACATCTGCGAAAATCCCCAAAAATAACGAAATCACAAAGGTGATAACTGTGGCTTTAATTGCCCAGTTCATCGGTTTTTTCTTTCGCTTGGGAACATCGTCTTTTTTGTTTGATTCCATAGTTTACTCCATCACAAGGAAATATTTTTATACGATTGATTGTTGAAAATTCTTCTTTGAAAAAGAGTTCAAAATGCTAAAATGGATTTGGTTGTGTCATCCACCCATAAGAGTATCGCCCGAATTGTAAAATGTAATTGGGTGCTTGGCTATTGCGGAGAGAATTTTCTTGATAGAATGGGAAAAAAGCGCAGTGAATACTTTGTGTATTCACGAGCATTTTCGCACGTTATGTCAAACATCCAATGTCTATTATTAAGATATTAAAAAGACCTAAAATTGTAAAATAGATTCGGACATTTGGTTATTGTGGAATAAATTTTCTTGTAAGAGTGGGTGAAAAGCGCAGGGAATACTTTGTGTATTCACGAGCATTTTCGCACGCTATGACTGAAAATTTATCCACAAGAAACAGGTGGACGGGTCTATTTTACAATTTAAAAATTAAAGTGGCAGAATCGGAGTAAATTCTGCGGCTTAGGTCGAGTTGGATTTCCCAAAGTGCTACTCCTTGTCGCCAATGGAGCGATTTCTCTTGAAAGCACTTTCAATAAAGTCGCCATGTTACTGCACTCGATCGCCACTGAGTCCGCACTGCAATCCTCCGACTCTATTCTGTCTAGTGGTTTTCCCATACAACATTTGTGCTATTTAATCCTGTTTTGCAAACAGCGTTTCAATCGGCAATAATTCTTTTAAGATGGCCATTTCTTAAAAAGAACCTGATCCGAATCTCCCCGTCTGTCCACTTCAAGGCAAGCTACTCTGCACACAGCACTCTACTTGAGCATCGTACCGCAATTGCAGGTTTAATCCTGAGCCGTAGAAGGCAGCTTGCAAAAATTAAATTGCAGAAATTGCCGACCACGAAAACAGGTCTCCACGGAAATAGGGTTTCCACCGCTATGCCATTAACGGTTGCCCCATAACCTTAACTCCCAGCATCCACCCCGGACTGGGCGTCCGCAGCAAACACAAGAAACTTCATCGATATGCTCTTTAACGGATTTTTAGCCCCGTCTTCAATAGCACATAGTTGACTAGAATACAGCGCCACAAATATACCTATTTTCAAAGTTTATACATAAAATAAAATTCCAATCAGAATACCGAGCAATGCACCTGCCCAAACCTCAGGCTTGGTGTGTCCGATTAGTTCTTTTAATTCTTTATCAATCTGAAATTCTTGTTTTTCAAATTTTTTGATAATTCTGTTTAAAATCTTAGCCTGTTCTCCGGCTGCTTTTCGAACCCCTGCAGCATCGTACATTACAATTAAAGAAAATACTACCACAATGGCAAACAGATGGCTGGCAAATCCGTGTTCAATGCCAATGCAGGTTGCCAGGGTGCAAACCGAAGATGAATGTGAACTGGGCATCCCGCCCGACCCGATACAACGGGTTACGTCCCATTCTCTTTTCATCAGCTTATGAAAAAATATTTTTAATAACTGTGCCAATAAACAAGACACCAAGGATGCAATCAAAATTTTATTCTGAAAAACATCACCAAAATTATGCATAGG
>JAFYVF010000079.1 GCA_017549265.1 Clostridia bacterium | reverse complement strand
TCTGTCAGTCTGTTTTAACAGATAAGCAAAGTCCATGGAGTTGCCGCCGTCCATTCTACCGATATCGTAGTCTTTAATGTAGAAGGAAGTGGTACCGATATTTTCAATGTAGAAAGTGTTGGTACCGGTGGTGAAGTAAATGGGCTGGTCCTGACCGGGGGTCATTCTGTTGGTCCAGGTATTTGCTTCGGTAATAGCGTAGTCGCCGTAGTAACCTTTATCAGTGGTAACTCTAACTTTTGCAGTGCCGCTGATAGTGGGCAGTCTTAACTGGAATGCATACACGCCAGTGTAAGGAATATCATTTACGGTAATAGTAGTAAATTCGCCGGGAGCTAAGGTTACTTCGGGTTCACCGTCGGAGGTGTAGCCATTGAAGTAGCCGTCCTGATCCTGAGCAGCGCCTACCCAAGTAGCCATTTTTTTCGCATCATTCTTAGTGGGGGTAATACCTGCATCCACTAAATCCTGAGTAGCACCGAACTGAATGTCGGAAATGGTAGTAGCAGCGCTACCGGTGTTCTGTACTTTTACGGTAGCTTTGCCAACGGGCAGATAAATGATTTCATAATCTCCGTCGGTACCTGCAGTGTAGTACTGATCAGCAGTACCAACAGCCAGATCGCCGTAGTATTCGTCATTTGCCAGAATGTTTAAGGTGGTGTTGCCGCCGGAAGCTTTGACTTTTAAGTAGTATAAGCCATCGGTTGCAACGGGAACGTTGAAGGTTGCCCAACCGCCTGCAGCCATAGTGATTGCAGTGTTGTTCACGTTGGTTACGCCTTCGTAGGTAGAAACGTTACCCCAGAAAGTACCTGCAGTACCCATTTTGGTAATTGCAGTGGTGGTGATTAACGCGTTTTCTTCCGGTTCCAGACCGTCAACTCTCTTACAGAAGTCGAGGTAATCCATAGAATCGAAACCGGTAGCATCCAGACGACCGAAGTCAAATTCGGAAATGGTGATGTTTGCACTACCAACGTTTTCTACGTTAATCGTGTTGGTGCCTGCTTTAAAGTAAATCGCCTGGTCCTGATACATTGCAGGGTTGTTGGACCAACCGGTAGTGGTGAAGTAGTAGTCACCATAGTAGTCGCCAACAGTTGCACGTAAGGTGGTGGGAGTACCGATGGATGCACATTTAATCTGCATACCGTATACGCCGGTATAAGGAGCATTCCAGGTGAAGCTTGCGGTAGCACCGGGAGCTAAGGTTAAGGAACCTGCAGCGTTCACTGCGAAGTCACCGTAGTAACCGTTGAAACCTTCCTGAGCTTTAACGTTACCGGTCCAGGTTAAGGGAACTAACGGATAGTCGCCGGTTGCCATGTAGTCTAATAATCTCTGAGGAACATAGAATCTGTTGTTGTAGGGTTCCCAAACTGCGATCTGACCGCCTAAGTCAACTTTATCGCCGTTGATGGTTGCAACAGACTGGTTTGCTTCAATAGAAACATTTACACCGCTGAATTTGAAAGTAGCGCAGGTGTTGGTAGCGCCGTTTTCGTCAGTTTTGGGGGTGATGCTACCTTTGGAGGTAACGTTTACGAACAGTTCATCGGTAGCATCTGCTAAGTCTAAGCCTAAGCAGTCTGCAATCCAGGGAGCAATATCATCGTTATCGATAACATAGTTGGTGAAGTTGTTCATGTTACCCGGAGTAGAAGAAGTACCGGAAGGCATGGTGATGCCTGCGGGAGCATAAATACACAAGGGAACATTTCTTGCGGTATGGTCTTTGGAATCCCAGGTTAATGCACTGGTGGGGTTCACACCGCTTCTGATCTGAGATACTGCGGTAGACTGATTTACGATATTCATACCGCCGGTATCGTGGTCAGCAGTCATAACAACGATGGTGTCGCCTTTTGCCTGTGCCCATTCGATAGCCCATTTACAGGTTTCGTCCCATTCAATGTAGTCACCTACATTTTCTAATGCGTCGTTATCGTGTCCGCCGGTATCAATCATAGCTGCTTCGATCATTACTGCGAAACCTTCGTTGCTACCGTCTAAAGCGGTAATCGCAGCTTTGGTCATATCCAGTAAGTTTGCATCGGAAGCAGATTTTTTGATATCAAAGGGATGGGTGTAACCGTTTAAGTTACTCCAGATTTTATCACCGCTTTTTACGTTTGCTAAATCGGTTTTGTTGTTTACAAATCTGTAGCCACGCTGCTGAATCAGGGACTTCACATTGTTGAAGGAAGCAATTTCAATACCGGGACATAAGTTTACATCATAGTCCTGGTAAACTGCCTGTTCAGACATGGGGCGATATACGCCACGGTTGTAGTAGTGAGCGGTAAATGCAGCAGGAGTTGCGTGAGAGAATTCGTATTTGGATACAACACCTACGCGTTTGCCTTTTAATTCCGCAGCTTCCAGAATGTTAGCTTTCGGATTTAAGTAAGCATCCACACCAATGGAGTACAGACCTGCTTTGTGACCAACAGCTAAAGCGGTACCGGATGCCGCAGAGTCAGTTACAGATGCACCTGCGGGATAGGTGGTTACGCCGCCAACCAAGTAATCCTTGATGTACAGCTTGTTGGTGGTTTGGGTGATGGCATTGGGGTATACATTTTTGATACCGCCTGCCTGTTTTACTGCATCGGCAAGTTTGAAGGGTTCAAAACCCGCACCGTCACCAATGATGTAGATGACGTTCTTCACTTTGCCGGTGTTTGCTGCAGACACTGTGGTTGCGGTAATGGTGAACATAGACATTACCATCATCAGTGCCAGCATGAGGGAAAGAAGTTTTTTGAGTCTCATATGTTGGGTCTCCTTTCTTTTTTTGTTTATATATTATTTTTTATTCGCATGAGAAAACGACATGTCTTTTTTGCTAACAAACAGATTGAATTATGCACATTACATTAAATTGTATATAATAAAATATGTTTGCTTATTCATTATACACTAACTTCTTAAGGATAAATATGAAATATTAAGCAAAAAACATAAAAAAAACGGCATAATTGAAATTTTTATTATAAAAATTGACGAAAAAACAATGTTGTGCAGGTTAATTTTGGCATAATTGTATAATTTCGCTAGATTGTAATTCTTTTTTTTCGGAACCTAAAACGGGGGATGACATAGAATAAAAGTGAACCCAGAATTTTAAAAATTCTGCAGGTTTCAGAATAAAGGAGGATTTAGTATGTCGAAAGATTTTACAACCGGAAGCATTCGTGATGCAGTTTGTATTCATACCGATAAGGTATATGATGCTTGCAAAGACAAAGATTGCATTGTGGACGCCAGAGTGTATGTAACTCCTTGCGGTCAGGAATTAATTGATCGCTCCATCAATATCAAAGTGAAAAAAGCGGAAATCATCTGGGTATACACCGACGTGGAGGAAGTACCCTTTAACCGTGGTTTTTACACCGTGGATTTAAAATATTTCTTCAAGGTATACTTAGATGTGTTCACCGGTGTGGGCCGTCCGGTTACCGTGGAAGGATTGGCTACTTTTGATAAAAAAGTAATCTTGTTTGGTTCTGAAGGAAAATCCAAAAGTTTCACTTCCAAATTCCGTCCCGATGAACGTGACATTCAGCTTTCTGTGAAAAACAATCTGCCCATGGCAATTGTGGATGTGGTGGAACCCATTGCGTTATCTGCAAAAGTGGTAGAACGTCAGCAGCATCACTGTTGCTGTGAAATGGATTGTTCCAGTCTTCCCAGAGAAATTTGCTGCTGTTTTGATGACGATATTATCGGAGAAGAACGGGATAAAAATGTGTACGTTACCCTGGGTTTATTCTCTATCATCCGGCTGGAAAGAAATGTGCAACTGTTAGTACCCGTTTACGATTTCTGTGTGCCGGATAAGGAATGTGTGGGTGCTACCGAAGATAACCCCTGCGACTTATTTGATAACATCAATTTCCCCGTGGACGAATTTTTCCCGCCCAATGCCTGCAGTTTTGACAACAACACCTTATCCACTCCCAGAGAAACAAACCAGAGAAACTGCGGATGTAAATAAAAAAAGAGGCGTAACGCCTCTTTTTTTATTGGTCATATCCAAGATGTTTTAACAGTCCTTTGCAGCCTGCCACCACGTCCCGATAGGTATCGTCAAAATTGCCTGTGTACCAGGGATCTGCGATGTCACCGCCACTTGAAAAATCGAGTAATTTTTTTATTTTTCCCAGATAATCGGAACCGATAATACGGTTGATATTTCGCACATTCATGGTATCCATTGGGATGATATAATCATAGGTTTCATAATCTTTTTTTGTCAGCTGAACCGCCACTTTTCCTTCGCAGGAAATGCCGTATTCTTTTAACTTTTTTTTCGTGCCGTGGTGGACAGGATTTCCAATTTCTTCCCGACTGGTAGCAGAAGATTTGATATCAAAATCAGCTTCTTTTCCTATCTTTTGCACCATATCTTTTAACACAAATTCCGCCATAGGACTTCTGCAAATGTTGCCGTGGCAGACAAACATAATTTTTATCATTTTTCCGGATACCTCCCGATTTTATTGTGAGTATGATTATTATAGCACAAAAGTTGTTTCTTGGCAAGAGATCACCGAAAATCAATTGACAAAAATATTGGTTTGTGATATGATATTTTCCGATGAAATAAGCAAACACGGAGGGACAACACTATGAAAATTTTAGATATGCATATTCACGCCTGGGGCACAAAACCCGACCCGGATAACCTGATTGCCAAGATGGAAAAAGCGGGAGTTTGGGGCGGATGTATCATGTCGTACAGACCCAAAGAGGCCGACCCCGTAAACGGTCTTTCTTTTGAGGAACGAGTGGATGAGGCGCTTGCCTGGTGCAAAGGATACGAAGACCGCTTATTTCCTGTGGTGTGGATTCATCCCAAAGAAGAAAATTTATGTGAAAATGTGAAAAAAGCAGTGGAAAAAGGCATCTGCGGATTTAAAATCATTTGCCATAATTTTTATGTATACGAAGAAGATTGCATGAAGGTGCTTCGTACCATTGCGGATTTGAATGTGCCTGTGTTTTTTCATTCCGGAATTTTATGGGACGGCACCGATTCTTCCAAACATAACCGTCCGGTTCACTGGGAAATTCTTTCACAGATTCCCAAGCTCCGTTTTTCTCTGGGACACTGTTCCTGGCCTTGGATTGACGAGTCCTTTGCGGTGTACGGTCAATTCTTAAATGCCAAGGGTCACGGCAATCCTGCGGAAATGTTTATGGATACCACCCCGGGTACACCTGTGGTTTACAGAAGAGACTTGCTTTATAAGTTGTTCTGTGGCGGATACGATACCGGTCACAACATTTTGTTTGGTTCTGATTGCTTTGCTCACGATTATAAACCCAACTGGGCAAAACAGTGGCTGGATATTGATGGCGAGCTGATGAGAGAATTCGGTGTCCGCAAAGAGATTTTTGAGAATGTTTATTATCATAATGTGCTGAGATTTTTAGGCAAAGCACCTCAGGTGGAACACAGTATTCCTGTGCCGGATGATGCAGGCGGGTGCAGTTCAACCAATCCCGAAGTGCCGGGCATTATCGAAAAATGGTATCAGAAATTATCGTTTCCCAAATATTTTGACGAAGAATTTACCCGTGCATTAAAAGAAATTCCCATTTCCGATGCGATTACCGCTGAAAACTACAAAGCAGACTGTCAGGACGGCAAACGCAATCTTTTAACTACTCTCTTTTTGGCAGAAGTGTTGTCCAAACAGTATGAGGAAAAAGGCTTATCCGAAGAAATTTTATTGAATTCCTTATCGGATATTCTTACCTATACCCATATTTTTAGTGATTTGCAAAATGAACTTTCTTTAGGTAGAATGGACTGGATTCTGCGGATTTTAAAAGGTGAAATCATTCGTTTTGGCAGACTTCAGTTTGCCTTGGAGCCCTCGTTGGTTGATATTCCCGAAAAAGATGTCAAAGCAGGGGATTGTGTGTTACGATGCTATATTCCTCAAGGGGAGAAATTAACCAAAGATGCGGTGCTTTCGTCTATCCAACAAGCAAAAGCGTTTTTTGGAGATTACACCGTTTTAGTAACCTCTTGGTTATTGGATGAAACCTTGACAGAATTCTTGCCCGAAAACAGTAATATTTTAGGATTCCAATCCTTGTTTGAAACAGTAAAACAAGAAGAATCTGACGCGATTTTACGTTACGTATTCCGATGGAACACCAATCGTTTCAGCGTGAAGTTTGTGCCTGCCTATAACGCCTTTTCCGAAGGGGTAAAACAAGCAATCTTGTCCGGTAAAAAATTCTATGAAGTAACAGGCTATCTGAAATAAGAAAACGGAGTATAAAATGACGAATTTTTATCCTTTTTATTACAAGGATTTTCAGTGCATCGGTGGTGGGTGTAAACATAACTGTTGTATCGGTTGGGAAATTGATATTGACCCGGTCACTTATAAGAAATATCAAGGGATTTCAGGTGATTTAGGAAATCGTTTACAAGAGAATATTTCCACCGAAGATACGCCTCATTTTATTTTGCAAAAGGAAGAAAGATGTCCTTTTTTGAATGAGGCTAATCTATGTGATATTATCTTAGAAAAAGGGGAAGATTTTCTTTGTCAGATTTGCTCGGATCATCCTCGTTTTCGTAACTTTTTTGAGAGTTGCACCGAGGTGGGGTTGGGTCTTTGTTGCGAGGAAGCAGCACGGCTCATTTTATCCCAAGAAGAACCCTTTTTGATGCCTGAAAAAAAGGTAGAAATTTTGAGCCCGGAAGAAGTATCTTTCTTTCGTTTCCGAAATGATATTTTTTCTAAAATAGGGGACAGGAACCTGACTTTGTACAAGAGAATTTTGTCCTTGTGTCAAGGATATGGCATTTCGTTTCCCGAAAAATCACTTGGGGAATGGGCGGATGTTTTTCTTTCCTTAGAGCATTTGGACAAAACTTGGGTTTTGATGCTAAAAGCCTTGAAACAAGCGGAATCTGTGGAACCGCTCGGAGAAGAATGGGATATTCCGCTGGAGCAACTTTTATCCTATTTTATTTACCGCCATTTATCCGGTGGATTAGAGGACGGGCGTTACGGAGAACGAATTTTATTTGCCGTGTTGGGTGTTTATATGGTTTCTTCTTTAGCATCTTTGCACATTCAGCAAAACGGAGAAATTTCCTTTTCTGATTTTACAGAGCTTGCACGTTTGTATTCTTCTGAAATTGAATATAGTGAAGAAAATACCGAAACATTATTATCGCTATTGCAATAAAAAAGAGTTGTCGACTGACAACTCTTTTTTGATGTTTAAATCACCGTATTTCGTTTTTTACGCTTGGAAAGAAAGTAATTTCCAGAAAATACCAGTACAAATACTATTCCTGCATAAAAAATTGCCCATAAGTGGTATTTTATTTGATAAATACCATTGATATAGTAGTAAATCGGTAGCAGACTGTAATAGCCTTCCAAAGCTGCAAAATTAAAGAAAATGGGGGATAATACCAGTGCCACGATTAAAATACCGGGAATGACTGCACCAAATTTTCCATAAGAGCGGAAAGGAAGGGATATGAGTAAAGCAAATCCCGTTACGGTTACAATCAGAAGCAACGTGCAGACAAGTTCAATCCAAAGTGTCCCCGCCATACCGGAAACAATCAGCGACAGCAACATGACAACCGAAGCAAGAATGGCAGCTGCAAGGCAGGATCCCAAAGCGGGAACCAAACGTTTCCCGGGAGGTAACCAATCGAAACGTCCCTGAGCACGGTCACGGATGGCATACATTGCTGCAGTTAAAGTGCATAAGAGCACCATAATGGAAAGCAATCCTCGGATAGGGGCATTTAAATAATTCACTTCAATATTGTTGATTGCGCCGTTTGTGTTGATTTTTTCAGTGGTTACAATTGTTTCCAATAACTGCATTTGATTATATTCCTGACGCAATTCTTCTTCGGAAACTTGATTTTTGTCTACCACGTTAGCCTGGGTAAAATTGCGGTACACACTGTAGGAAAAGTCTGGATACATGGCGCTGTATAGCATTTCGTTGGCGATTCTTGTTGTCATATTGGCTTCCCGTTGCACCACGGTTACAATCGGTTCTTTCGAGCGGTTCCCCGCATAATTATCTAATTTTTCAGAAAAATCATCAGGAAAAATCCAGGCAAGGTCTGCCTGATGATTGGCAACCTGATTGGTTGCCAATTCTGCGGATTCCACCACGGTAAACCGAGCCAGCGTATCCTGTTCTGTCAACGAAGTAATAATCGCCTGAGCAGTAGCATCCTCTCCTTCGTGGCACAACAAAATATGCACCAGACCGCTTTCTTCCGACATTGCCATGTTGACAGTTGGAACCAAAATGGGAATCAAGCATAAAAGAACCACAAAGCTCCACTGCTTTAACAGTCGTTTGCCCAGCATAAAGAACCATATAAAAGATCGTCGTAATTTTGTCATTTTAAATCACCTGTAATCCGATAGTCTCTCATTTTGGAAGCCAAGAAGAAAAATCCTCCCGTATATGCCATTACCCAGATGAAGTCGGTAAATAACAGTTCATTAGACATCAGATTTCTCAGGTAGGAGAAACCTAAGCCCACGGGCAGAGCTTCCATTACGCTTCTTAAGGTATCAGGGAAGAAGTAGTTGGGGTAGAAACAGCCTGATAAATAGCCCATCAGCATACATACCAGGAACTGTGTCAACACCGCACCAATAAAGTTGGGAATCAATTCATACAATGCATATTGCATCATGGTAATCATTAAAATGACGGGAATCATTCGGATTACGAAGAACATGCAATCAAACACGCTGATATTGGAAAGTTCGGGAATCGGGATCTTCACAAATTGCAACACAATTCCCAAAATTGCAGAAAACAGTAGTGTCATTAAGGTACTTACAATTGCGTAAGAGCCATATTCACAAACCACCTGGGTGGTGGGGGAGATTCCGGAAATTTTTAACAGTTTGTTATAGTCGGAATTCTGCGAGGAAAAAATTCGGTTGCAGGAAATTCCCCACAGCAACAAGAACAAGGTGATGATTCCGCATAGATAATATCCGCCTAAGGAGAGGGAATCTGCGATACCAAGGTTGTTTAACTGATAGCTTTCCGTTCTCCCCAAAATGTGATTCATATAAATCATCATCAGATGCTCGGTGTTTTTGTTGTATTCATCTCTATCGTATTGAAGGGAAAAATCCTGCATGCTATACATACCGTTTTGAGATTCCACAACCAATCGGGATACAATTTTTACAATTTCCTCAGAAAACATAGAGCCAAGATTTTCAGGCCCGTTTAAAGTAACGTATTTTGCCGGAGTGTTTATTCCTTGATAGAGATTCTGAATATAGTTTTTCGGAACGTGGAGGTAACCGATGATTTCACGGGTTTCCAACGCCCGGATGGCATCTTCTTCCGAGTATGGTTTTAATTCCACGTAGAAACGGGAACTATCCATATTCTGAAGTGCCTGAAGGCCAATGTCCATGAAGGAATCTTCAATATTTCCCACAAGACCAATGGTGAATTTTTGCTGGCTTTCATCATTCAGCGTGGATTGCAGCATCATACCGCCTGCCAGACCGAGACAGCCAAAGGTAATCACTGTAATGAGCAGCACAGCAGGGAAAATTTTAAATATCCGTTTTAACTGAAGCTGAAAATACTGCTTTTTCATGGCTATAATTTACCTACCAATCTGTTTACATTTCCATCGTATTCAAAGGGGGTTAAAACGCCGTTCTTCAAGATATACAGTTGATTGCAAAGAGGTAATTCCTGCAAATCGTGGGTTGCTAAAATAATAATTCCGCCGTTTCTTTTATACTGCTCCAGATAATTGGAAATTCTGGTCTTGCAAACCAAATCCAAAGCGGCAGAGGGTTCATCCAGTAATAGAATTTTCGGATTGTGTGCAACGGCACAACCGATTGCCAACCGCTTTTTCATACCGCCGGACATTTTATGCACAGGGGTGTCTAAGAAATCGGGAATTCCCAGCATTCCCAGAACTCCTTGCGTAAGTTCTCTCTGGAGAGCTTCTGGGGTATACCAT
>JAFYVF010000005.1 GCA_017549265.1 Clostridia bacterium | reverse complement strand
ACTTTTTTAATATCTGCCTCTCTCACCTCGGTATGACGGGAATGAGGCGCATAAAACGTATCTTCAAACCCAAAAAACAGTTTCTTATGTTTCTGCAACAGTTGATGCTCAAAAATGCCAAACATTTTTTCGGGCAAATCATATTTGGGAACACCAAAATGATGATAAAGCCCTGCCTGAGCACCCCAACAGATATGTAGGGTAGACCAGACGTGTTTGGTGGACCAGTCCATAATTTCCTTTAGCTCGTCCCAGTAGTCCACTTCTTCAAATTCCAGCTTTTCCACGGGAGCACCGGTAATAATCATCCCGTCAAAATGCTCTTTCTTAATTTCAGAAAAGCGTTTATAGAAGGTGGAAAGATGCTCCGCGGAAGTGTTTTTCGATTCGTGAGAATCGGTCATCACCAAGGTGATTTCCACCTGCAAGGGTGAATTTCCCAACAAACGAAGCAGCTGAGTTTCCGTGACGATTTTGGTAGGCATCAGATTCAAAATGGCAATCTTTAACGGTCGGATATGCTGACTGCAAGCACGCTTCTCCGACATGACAAAAATATTTTCACCCTCCAGCGTTTTTCTGGCAGGCAACTCATTTGGTATTTTAATTGGCATTTTGACACCTCTTTTCCTGTTTATACTATATCATAAAATGGCTCAAAAATCAAGCGTTAAATAAATAACAAAGGAGTTCTTGCAAATTCCGTCAAAAATTCTACCCCTTCTTAATCAAAAGTTCGGCCAGACGGTACATGGAATCATAGTCTGCCTCGCTTATCACATTGGCAGGTGAATGAATATAACGTCCCGGTAACGACAAGGTTGCCGTAGGAACACCGCCGGACACATGGCTAACGGCACCGGCATCATTTCCGCCTTTGGTAGTGAGTTTTTTTTGGATGGGAATATGGTTGCTAGTGGCAGTATCCCAAATGAAAGAATTCCAGGCACTATCGGAAACAGATGCACCGTCTAACACAGACAACGCAACGCCCTCACCCATTTTGGTGGTGGGCTCCGTAGCACCGGGCATATCCGCACAGGTAGTCACTTCCAGCACCACTGCTTTTTCGGGTGCAATCATCGGCATCACCATTTTTGCACCCATAATGCCGATTTCCTCACGGGTGGTAAACACCGCAGTAAAAGAATATTTTTTCGTGAGTAACAGTCCTAATATGACTGCTACTCCCACACGGTCGTCCAAAGCTTTTGCCTTGATAAGACCGTCCCCAAACTGCACAAAATCGCTCTGCCAGTAGATGGGATCTCCAATTTTCACCAAACTTTGGGCATCCTCCTTAGAGGTTGCGCCAATATCAATCATCATATCAGGAATTTTCGTTTCTTTATCAGAGGATTTTTCCTGCAAATGCTTTGGAATATTACCAATCACACCGGGTACTTTGTTTTTTCCAATCACCACAGGAGTGGAAAACAGAATTCCGTCCGTCACACCACCGATGGCGGCAAACTTAATCATGCCGTCGGGACGGATTCCGCGTACCCCAAATCCAACTTCGTCCATATGGGCAAACAGCGCAATACGGTTGGGATTTTTGCCGGTCTGCACAATCATGTTTCCCAAGGGATCCTTTTGGTAAGGAATATCATGTTCGGTTAAAAGGGTAGTGATAAAATCAATCACCTCATCCTCGTAACCGGAAGTCCCGTTTAAGGCGGTTAATTGTTTTAATAATGCAATTTTATCCATATTTTACCCCCTATCCCAGCGCTGTTTCCCAGTCGTAGACGGCAAGGAAATCAGCCAGAGAACGCACATCCTGTTCCGACAGGGTTTCCACGGTAGTGTGCATATATTTTAAGGGGATAGACAGCATCACCGCGGGAATCCGATGCAATACCGCACGGTACGCATTGGTGCCCGGATGAGAAGGTTCCAATTCCGTGTGATACGGGATATTATGTTCGGTAAGATACTGCTCAATCTGAGCGGTTAAGCGGTTATCTAAAATACCACCGTAGCAAATGCTGAATCCTTGTCCCACAGGGTAGGAACGGCAGGGATTCAATCCCTCAAAATACCCGTGTGTCACATCTAAAATGATGGCTAAATCAAAGCTTCGATTTCTGAGAAACAGTTCAATCCCCTGAAGACCCCGTTCTTCTCCAATGCTGCCAAGCACCGTAACACTCACATTTTGATTCCATTTCTCTGCAGCTAAAAGTGCCGCAAGTAAGCCGGCGCGGTCATCTAAACAGCCGCCGGAGCACTGTCCGTTCGCCAAGGTCTGAAACTTGGTTTTTAATTTGATAGGTGTCCCAACGGGGATTTTTTTAGTAGCATCTTTTAAGCCGGTATCAATCAGATACTCTTTTTGTTCTTCCCCTTTTTTGGCAAGATGGGGTGGAATTGCACCAATCACGCCATAAATGGGTTCTTCGGTAAGAATCATAACTTCCTGACAAAGAAGATTTTTCTTGTCAATCCCACCGGACAGTTCAAAGCGAACAAACCCACCGGGAAGCACCTCGGACACAACCAGTCCGATTTCGTCAATGTGGGCATCAATCAAAATATGAAAGGACGGATTTTCCGCCTTTTTTTCTGCAAAAATATTGCCGTAGGCATCGGTTTGAGGGATTAAGCCAAACTGACGAAAGATATGAAAAAATTGGTCTTTTCCCATTTTTTCGTAACCCGACACGGCAGGAATTTTAGATAAAGTTTCAAGTTGTTTCAAAATATACTTCCTTTCGGAATAAAATAGTGAATAGCGAAGAATGAAAAATGAAGAATTATGGTAGGTTGGCGAAGCCAACCATTATACGATGCAGGCTCTGCCTGCCACCGCAATTATTCATTATTCACTATTCATTCTTCATTGTTTAAAGATTTTACAAAATCTTTAAACAAACGTCCTCTTTCCATAAAGTTTTTGAAAAAGTCAAAGCTTGCACAGGCAGGCGATAACATCACCACATCACCTGCTTCGGCTTGTGCATAGGCTTTTTGCACGGCATCTTCCAAGTTTTCCGCCACACTGATGGGGAAATCGGGATTGACGCCAAGCACAGCGGACTTAATTTTATCTTTGGTGTGTCCCATTACCACCAAATGTTTCACGCGGTCAACCACTTCTTTGGCATAGGAATCAAAGGGAATATTTTTGTCACTTCCCCCTGCAATCACGATGATTTTTTGGTCGAAAGAATGCAGACCGGCGATGGCACGGGAGGGGCTGGATGCAATGGAATCATTATAAAAACGGATGCCGTTTAACTCACGGACAAATTCAATACGGTGTTCCACACCCCCAAAGGTTTGAGCTACTTCTTTCACATAAGATAAATCGCACAAAGAACTTACCGCACAGGTTGCCGCCAGATAGTTATCCACATTGTGAATACCGGGGAGCAGAATATCTTCGGTTTTCATTACCTCTTTGCCGTTAAAATACACGGTGTCGCCATCTAAGTATGCCCCATTTTTTACAGGTTGTTTCAAACTGAAAGACAACGAATCCTCACGAATAAATTCTTTTGTAATGTCATTTTCTAAATTAAACACGGTTATTTTGCTACCGTGACGGAAAAGGTTGGTCTTTGCCTCAACGTATTCATCCATATCGGTGTGTTTGTCTAAATGATTGGGTGCTAAGTTGGTTACCACAGCGATATGGGCACTTTTTTGCATGGTCATCAGCTGGAACGAAGACAATTCCACAATCACAAGATGATCTTCCTTGATCTGGGAAAGTTCTGGTAACAAGGGATTTCCAATGTTTCCGCCTAAATGACAGGTGTAGCCTGCCTTTTTTAGGATTTCATAAATCAAAGTGGTGGTAGTAGTTTTGCCGTCACTACCTGTGATGCCGATAATCTTGGCAGGGCACAGGTCAAAGAACAGTTCCATTTCGGAAGTGAGTTCGGCTCCACGAGCAGTTGCATTCACGATTTCCAAAGAAGTTGGCATAATGCCGGGAGAACGGAAAATCACGTCTTCGGTGAGATTGTTAAGATAGTCATCCCCCGAAATCATGGGTAAATTGTTGGCTTGGGCAAGTGCCAATGCCTCAGGAGACGGTTTTTTATCACGAAGAGTTATATTGTTAATACCGTTTTCCAATAAGAAGGAAACTAAAGGCAAATTGCTTACACCTACTCCCAACACAGTAACTCTTTTATCAGATAATTTTGTTCTCACATCGCCTAAATTTTCAAATCTCATGATTTTCATACCGCCCTTCTTATGTTTTTCTCTTGTGAATCGGTTATCTTTTCGGTGCGTCGTGAACGCCGCACCCTACACGCCTCCCTTGTGTAAAGGGAGGTGGCATTTTCTTTAGAAAATGACGGAGGGATTGTGAGTGTTTCCGGCAATCATTTACTCAACAATCCGCCTCTCTTTAGACAATGGAGACATTGTCATACTATCTTATTTTATATTATAATACTTTTGGAAAATGATTGCAAGAGGTTTGGGGAAAAATTAAAGAAGAAATCATGAAGAAGAAAGAATAAATGCGGCGGCATCCTGCGGATGCATTGTAGGGGAGGGGTTCCATCCCCTCCCGTGTATGGTTCCGCAAACACATTTGTTGGGGACGACGTCCTCGGCGTCCCGCTGTAGCATTCCAATGATATATGTAGGGGACGGTGACCACACCGTCCCGATGTTTAACAACGTATCACGTAATGTGACGCAATCTTCAAAAAACGGACAGATGTGGGCATCTGTCCCTACAAAACAAAACGTTTGCAATATTTAAATTGGTAGGGGACGATTCCAAATGGAGGAGACGAAAAAGGTTTCCCTTGAGGGGAGGCTCCGCCGCAGGCGGTGGTGAGGTGGAATTGAGGGGAACAGCCTTTAAAATGTTCCGAAAACACATCATTCGGTTCGTCGGAAACCGCCGAACCCTACAACACCTCATCCGAGTTTGCTTCGCAAACCCACCTTCCCCTCAAGGGAAAGGCTTTGTTGAAATACGGTACATAAAACCAAGGTGCAGAAAAATGGATGTGCCCATAACCTCAGGCAAAGAGAAAATGGCTCAAAACGGGCAAACTGAGCTAAAGCTTTTGCTTTGGGTGATCCGAAGACGTAGTACCGCGTACAGCATAACCGTACAGCGAGCGGTGAAATTCACGGATTGGGCACAATTTTGTGCAGTCAACCTAAGCGCAGGGAAAATTGATGCAGAATTTGGAAATCGAAAGAAAACCATTGGTTTTCTCTTCCCGAAGCTGTAGTACTGCGTACAGCATAACGGTACAGCGAGCGGTGAAATTCACGGATTGTGCGCCGTTTTGCAAGCCGAAAAAGGCAAAAAAAGAGGAAACCCAATTGGATTTCCTCTTTTTTATTTCTGTTATTCAATTAATTAACAGGCAATTAGATCTGAGAACCTTCGTCTAACAGAGCCATGTTGTAAGTGGTGGTGATTTTGCCACCGGAAGTGGTTACAACAGCGGTTTCTAACGGATTTTCATAAGCGATTGCTTCATTAGCCTGTAAGGAAATAATTTCAACAGAAGGGCAAACATAATTTTTCATTTCAATATATCCTCCTTTAAAATTATTCAACGGTTACGGTGAAAGTGGTATCGCCTTCGATAACGGTGTCATTAGCGAAGAAGCTTAAGGTTTTGGTACCAGCGTGAACGCCTTCTAAGATGATTTCGAATTCACCAGTCCAGTCACCGAAGGTGAAGGTGGTGGAACCATTGTAATCTTTAACGGTATCGCCGTCCATAGCGCCATAGTATTTCTGAGCTCTTGCGCCTTCAACGGTAGATTCAGCAGTGAATACTACACCATAGTTTTCAACGGTAGCTTCAACTTTACCGATACAGGTAATGGTAGTACCAGTTGCGGTTGCAGAGAAGGGATTGGTAACGATAGGAGCTCTGTTATCGATGTAAACAGGAGCTGCGAAGTTAGCTGCAGCTTTTGCAGAAGTCAGCTCGCCGTCAGGAGAAGCAATTTTAGCTACGTATAAAGAAGTACCATAGGAGAAAGCATTGCTTAAATCAGCATCTGCATCAACTCTGGTGAAATTGAAGCTAAGACATTCAATTTTGCCGGTTTTGGTTACATATCTGTCAGTAGCGGTACCGAAAGTCTGAGCAAATTTAACGTTGCCAGCTTTGGATCCGGGAGAAACGGTAGTACCTGCAAAATCAGCACCTAAGGTATAGGGAGTGTTTTTGTCAGCTGCTACTTTAGTAGCATCGAATGCGATTGCTGCGGTAAAACCGGATACGTTTTTAGGATTGGTAATGTAATAGGTAGCAGTGATGCCATCAGCGGTTTCAACAATTTCCCAGCTAACATCATTGGTACCGGTAGCTGCAAAGCTAACAACGCTCATGGAAGCAAACATTGCAACTACTAATAACAGTGAAAATAACTTTTTCATGATTATCAGTTTTCCTTTCAATTGTTTTGAATTTTTCTAATGATTAGAAGTTGTCGTTAATGAAGTCGGTGTCGTAAGCGTAAATATCACCCATGTTAGATACAACGATAGTTACGTCAGAAGCGTCGATCATACAGTCAGGATTTACGTCATAAGCACCAACAAATTCTTCGCTTTCGATATCGATCATATTTCCAGCAACTAAGGTTACGTCGGAAGCGTCGATCATAGCGTCTTTCGCACCAACAACGTCACCATAGTACAGGTCGATAGCGCCTAAATCTACGTCTGCATCTTCAACGATAGCGTAGTCAACCCAAGTCATAGCGCCATTTGCAGTTAAAGCAACAGCATAAGTACCGGGTTCAACACCTTCAAAAGTGAAGGTACCGTCTTCGAAAGATACGGTAGTGGTAGCAACAGCTGCAAATTCTTCAGCTTCGCCGATAGTGGTGAGAATGAGGTTTTCGAATTCATCTTCAGCAACTAAAGAAGCGGTGATTTCGTACTGAGCTACGTAATCAGCAACTGCTTCTGCGCCGTAGATTTCTTCTGCCAGAGCAGATAATTCATCAGTGATGAATTCCTGAGCGGGAGCGTTAGCAACGGAACCGCTTACGGTGAAGGTATCAGCTTCTTTTTCGAAGAAGATGGTACCAACTTCCTGTTTGTCGATGGCTTCGCCACCCATTACAACTTTAACGTTTTCAGTTAATTCGTCCATTAACTGGAAAGTAAAGCTGTCTGCTGCTGCCTGATCGATGTACTGGATGGAACCAACTTCGATAGTGTCGCCTTTGTAAGCAACGATGGTGGTCTGTTTACCAGCGTTTGCGGTAGCAGCTTCGTCGGATAAAGCTGCGGTATAGGTAACGCCGTCTTCGTTCAGAGCGATTTCATCAGAAAAAGCTGCGAAAGAAGTCATGGACATGCTACCAACCACTGCTAAACCAGCGAGTAAAGCGATGAGTCTTTTCATAGTTTTTCTCCTTTTCTTTTTTCCGGGAGAGAATCCCGGGTATATTTATTTTTTTTTAAACAAAGTGATATATTCATTTCTTTGATGCCAAAGAAACGAATGAATATATTGAAGAATGAATAATGAATATTGAATAATTTCGGTGGCAGGCATAGCCTGCATAATATGATGGTTGGCTTTGCCAACCCACCGCAACTGTTCATTCTTCATTTTTCATTATTCATCATGACACACCGGTGTGCCGGGGTCGTCACGCCCTACTGAGCGCTTGCGTAAGCGTAGTCACGCAGAGTGAGCATCAGCATAATTTCAGACATCAGCTGTTTTTCAACATCTTTTTCTGCATTCCAGGGATAATTTGCAGGAGAAACGATAACCATTCTCTGTGCATTTAACCACTGAACATCACAGTTTAATGCTTCAGCAACTGCTCTTAAGGGAACGAAAGTTCTGTCCTGAGAGATCTCGGGAGCAACATCCATGGTTTTTTTCAGTCCGTCATTGGTGTAGGTAGTGGAGCCAATCTGGAATACCAGTTTGGTTTTTCCGTTTTCAATGAGGATTTCTTTGGTTTCTTCCACATAGCTTACTTTGCATTTTAATTCTTCTGCAATGTAGCGAAGGGGAATCATGGTTCTATCATCTTTAATATAAGGTTTAACGTCTTTGTTATCTTTGTCAACCCATTTTAAAGTACCGTTCCCAACAGTACCGTAGTTGTTAATCTGCAAAAATACTACGTTTTCTGCTCTTAACTGTTTACGGGTTACCATATCGGAACCTTCGGTCTTATCGGAGGTCATAATTTCATTCACGCCTTCGATATCGGAAGAATCGGTTGTACCATCTGCATAGTTGAACTCTACAGTACAAGACTGCATACCGTAGGAATTGATTACCATCATACCGCCGGTAACAGTTTTGCTATCTACTAATTTGAATTCCACAGGAGCATCAGACAGCTTTTTCATAGCAATGGTTGCTACTGCTAAACCGTTTTCATCAGCTAATGCCTGGAATTTGTTAGAAATAATAGAGTTGGGATATTCGCATTTGGTGTTTAAAATGGTCATCAACGCAATGATGCCGTTTTTCGCCTGGGAACCATTGAAAGACTGCCAATCTGCAATTTCTTCCCCGGTTTCTAAATCTTTTGCCACGGTGGGGCAAGATAATGCTTCCATCAGATTGGTGGTAGCTTCTTTGGTATCTTTATTTACAGGAGTTACAACAGCTTCATCGTAAGAGATGGTGGAAACAATCCCTTTGTATGTAGCGTTATATAAAGTGATATCCACGGTGAAGAATCCGTCTGCATCGGGAGCGGATACATCAAATACTACTTTTGCCTTATCTGCTACCGGTGCTACTGCATCTTCTGCAGGTGCTTCGGAGATTAACATAATATCTCCCTGAATTTCTTCGGTGGTACCGTCTAAAACTGCTTCCTCTGCAAAAACGAAGCAGGAAGTTGCCATCATGAGCACCATAATCAGTGCAAACAGTCTCTTTGCCATTGGAATCAAATCCTTTCTGTTTGAGTTTTTTTAAAGGTGGAGGATTTCTCTCCCTCCGTCAAAACCTGCGGTTTTGCCACCTCCCTCGTCAGATGGAGGCACCCTTCGGGTGTTTTTATCGAAATTATCGGATATTGTTGCGACCTAAGGGGGAAAGATTCAAGCGAACCTGTGCTAACACTGCCTGTTCTACCGAACCTGCCTCATCCCAGGGGGAAGTGACATCTGTAATCACAACCATACGTTCTGTGCCTAACCATTTCACGGCTTTGCCCAAGGCTTCTGAAACAAAGCGAACCGGGACAAAGGTTCTGTCTTCCAAAATTTCGGCTGCACAGTCCATTTCGAAAGCTTCACCGTTTAAGAAATAGGTGGTTTCTCCCACAGTGAGCTCCATAACGGTATCTCCCAACGTGACCGTGATGCCACGGGTTTCCGCATTATAACCCACGGTTGCGCCCAAGGATTCGGTTAGAAATCTTAGGGGAACCATGGTTCTATCTTCTTTAATATAAGGAATTACATTCTTGTTTGCCAAGTCAATCCAGGTGAGCTTGCCCTCGGTAACAGCGGCATAATTGCCAAGTTGCAGGAAAATGGTGCCTGCTTTTCGAAGGCGGATTACCTCCGGTTCTGCATCCTCTGTAACGACAACAAGAGAACCTGCCTCCTCATCGGGAGCAGAATCCTCAGCCATTACAAAAGTTGTCATACATAATGAGAGTGCCAAAAGCATCCATAAAACTCGCTTTATCATAGATGAAACGCCTCCCATCCTTAGACAATAAGCTATTTTACTATGATAATTATAGCACAGCCCATTTTTTTGGTCAACCCTTTTTCAAAAAAAAATAAAATTTATTTGTAAAATTCGATGACTATTTTTTGTGCAAAACTACCAAAGAAATGTCGACTCCTTATTTCGTTTTGCTGTTTCCACAAATTTTTTCCACAAAAGTTGGGGAATACAAATTTTGTAGCACATTTTCCGTTTTTCTTGTGGCAAATTTTTCGGATTGGGATATTTTTTGTGCAAATTTGGTAACTTTTTGGTTAAAATTTCTCCTATATATATAATATATAATAGTATAGGATTTTTTTGTTTTTCAAGGCTTCACCCAAAGGGAAGGCTTTGGCTTTCGGAAGGACAATGAAATCTACAGTTCCACAATTTTGCGGTTTTCTACGGCGATTTTTCTGTCGGCAATGTCAAAAGCGGCTTGTTTATGAGATATAATAATGCAGGATTTGCCTTCCATTGCCTTTAAATTGGTAAGTACCTTTTGTTCGGTGGCTTCATCCAGGGCAGAAGTGCATTCGTCCAATAAAAACAGGGGTGCATCTAAGTATACCGCTCTGGCAATGGCAAGTCTTTGCACCTGACCTTCGGAGAGGCCAAGCCCTTTTTCGCCCAGCACAGTGTCAAACCCGTCGGGCAAAGTTTTGATAAAGTCATAGATTTCTGCCACTTTTGCGGCTTTTATGATATCATCCTCACGAACACTGCGATAAAAGGCAATGTTTTCCCGAATGGTGCCGGAGAGAATCATATTCCCTTGAGGCACGTAAGCAAGTTCCCGATAGCAGGAAACTTCGCCGCTTTTGGGAGTGAGGATTCCCATAATCAACTTTAAAAATGTGGATTTCCCAATCCCGGAAATCCCGGAAATGGCAATAAATTCGCCATCTTTCATGGTGAAATCGGTATTTTGGAAAATTTCTTCGTCTCCATAAGAGAAGCTCATATGTTTTACTTCTACCACCGGCTTTTGGTCATCTGTCACAAATATACGGCGGTCGGCAGGCAGATTTTCCAATTCCTGCAGACGCTCTGCAGATGCCACCGTGGAGAAATACTGGGGTACGATGGAAGATAAGTCTTTGAAAGGCGTTTGCACCTGGTTCACCAACTGCAAAATCGCCATCAGGGTACCGAAGGTCATCAGTCCCATAGACAGCTTCCACGCACAGTAACCCATTGCCACATAGTAGCTTGCGGTTAATGCTAAGTAGAACAAAATATTCATCAGAATACTGATGTGGTTTCGTTTTAGGGTAAATTTAAAATGCAAAAACTGGAATGTGCGGGATTCTTCCACCACTTTGTCTTCGGCGCGATATGCCTTGATTACCAACAGATTCTGCAAAATTTCCTGCATAAAGGACTTGGTTTTTCCGTCTGATTCCATACACTGTTTATGCAGCTTTTTCATACGGGAAGAATACAGACGGGCTGTCAGCAAAATAAAGGGTGCTAAAATGAGACAAACGGTTGCCAGCAAACTGTCCAGACGAAACATTTCATAAAAACTTAGGAAAATTCGTACCAGAAGGGATACTAAATTGGGAACCAACAGCATCACACCCGTGACAATCACATTCACGTCGGAATGGATACGGTTAATGAGTTCCCCGGAATGAATGTTGCTGATTTCTTGCCAGTCACCGTCCAGGCAGGTACGAAACACGTGTTCCTTTAACCGGATGGCATACTGCCCGCTGACACGTGCGTTATATAAAGAATAAAGGGTTTGGCTGACTAAAAGCAGACCGAGCATCACAAGAAGATACACGATCTGTGCGGTTAAATCTCCCTCCACCGAGTGAGAAGCAATGTCCAAAAGGTCTTTGGATATGATGGCGAACCGCACGCCGATGTATGACATAATAACGCCAAGCAGAGTTAAAAGAGCCAGTTTCCAGTACATTTTGGGACCGGTTCTTTTTAAGAGCCATTGTAATTGACTGTTCTTCTTCATGCTATTTGTCTCCACGATTTTTTCTTGCGTTGCGCAAACGGAAGTTTACGATTTTCCATCGGAAGGGCATCAAAAGATGCCAGATACGAACATAAAGCCAATAGCCGAGACCTTTTGGCTTTTTCACTTTGCCCCAACGGGTATATTCACTCACAACACCAAAAATCTGCTCCCGACGTACCGGCGGCTCGGTTTTTAATTCATTGTCTCCCGCAATCAGATAGGTGCCGTCTTTACAGACTTTCAGCACTCTATGCAGAATATATCTGCCGTCGGAACGCTTATGGAAGGTAATATCGTATTTTTTGATTGTTTTGGCAGGGGATAAGGTAACAGTGTCTCGTCTGGTATGAAACAGGGGATACATACTGTTCCCCGTTACCGTCAAACGGACGGTATCTCCACGGCGGAGTGCTTCCTCGGTGACTGCTCCCATTACTGCCACATCTGCAATTTTTCTTGTGGGTTCCATAGGTTATTCCATTAAGTTGTTATCGGAAAGAATTTTTAAAAAGGCTTCAATATCTTTTAAAGCGGTAGCTTCGTCGATATCGTATTCCGCAGTCATTTTTGCGCAAAGATGGCCGATATCACAGTCATCTCCCAAAAGTTCCCACAAAAAGGCACCGGTTTCGTTCACGGTAATCATGGCGGTGAAGTCCACCTGCCCTACGGGAATTACGATATAGCTGCCTGCCACTTCTTTTAACATAAAGCCGTCTTTGATTTTCATAAAAACTCCTCTTTCTTATCGGAAAATACGTTTAAACAAGCCTTTTTGAGGCTCTGTCTGATAATAGTTGCTGGCGTATTTTTCGATGTATTCATTATCTAATAACAAATGACTGTTCACATTCAGATAGTGGGCGAACTCGCCGGACACTTTTTTATCCAAATATTCATACGCTTCTGCCAGGTTGGGGGAACGCTCCGATTGATTGTGACAGTCACTTCCCATTAAGTGGATGGCGTCTTTATCAATCATTTTGAGCACATTTTTTCGCATTTGCTTATCCAAAACGGCTTCTGCGTTAATCTGAAAATACACGTCCATTGCCGATAATTTGTTCAGCTTCTTTTTATCCACGTGGGGATACCGCTCAATATGGGCAATCACGGGAATCAAATTGCAGTGGGCAATCAGCGCATAAATGGAATCAAACATCCAATCGTACCAAGCGGTGTATGGCATTTCAATCAAAATGTAGCGAGTGCCTTGGATGGCAAGCTTTTCAATGCCTTTAATTTCCGAAAGGTCACAATTGAGCAGCACCTCTGCTCCTAACCGGAGGGTCGGAATGGTTGCGCCCTGTTCTTTGGCAAACTGCCAAAGTTCGGTTGCCCGTTGGTTTCGTTTTGCCACAAACTCATCCACGGGAGTGTGCTCCGCATCTTTGAAATGTGGGGTTAAAATCACCGTTTCCACATTCTGGCGGTATTCCTCCTCCAACATTTTTACAGAGGTTTCAATATGTTCGGGTCCGTCGTCTAATTTGGGGAGTATATGAGAATGCACATCCACATACTTGAGCATGGGCTCACCTGCTTTCCGATTGAAATGTCAAGGGGAACTGCTAGTTATCTTTTTTCTGAATGGTGGCTTTTTCGCCTGCATTCACCTGGCCGCCCTGTCGAATTTTCTTTAATAACTCTGCTTTTTCATGGGTGCGGCTGGATTTTGCTTTGGTGGTATATTCATAAGAACCGCCATAGTTACTGTAATAACGGCGTTTGTAGTAACCGTATCTGCCGTAACCCATATTGTAACGATAATGGGAACCGCCGTCTTCCATGGCGTCGTTTAAGAGAAAGCCCAGCACTTTAGCGCCGGAGAATTTCAGTTTTTCCAATGCTTCCTGCAAAGACTTATGGTCGGTTACACCCTGACGGGCAACCATAACGGTGCCGGAAGCAAAGCTTGCTAACAGCAGTGCGTCTGCCAACAGATTGACAGGGGGAGTGTCAATTAAAATATAGCGATATTTCTTCTTCAGCTCGGTTAACATATCCTGCATTTCCTTGGAGGACAACAGCTCTGCAGGGTTGGGCGGGATATGACCGGAAGGCATAACAAACAGATTGTCATACTGAGTGGAATGAATTGCTTCTTCCACTTTGCAGAAATTACGCAGGGTATTGGATAAGCCCATTTTGGAGGTAATCCCAAATACTTTGGCGATACGGGGCTTTCTTAAGTCACAGTCAATCAGCAAGGTTTTTTCACCGGTCTGAGCAAAGGCAATCGCCAAGTTGACGCAGTTGGTGGTTTTCCCTTCCATCGGCCAAGAACTGGTTATGATGATAACGCTGCTTTCTTCTTCGGGCAAAGCAAAACGAATGTTGGTTCTGCCGATTTTATATGCTTCACGAATGGTAAAATTGGATTTATCGTCAATTAAATGGGTGGAACGGGTGGAACGGGTCGGTTCCTTTTTACGGGAGCGAAACAGAGAACCCACAGTGTGATTATTCAGCTTTTTCATACCTTAGTTTCCTCCTTGTTCCGGATTTTCAGGTTCTGACTGGTACTGAGAACCGTAACCGTAGCTGTAATGGTAGTAACCGCTTCCGTATCTTCCGCCGTAACGACCATGGGAAGATCCTTCGTGGTGCAGGTTGGGAATTACCGAAAGCACCGGCAACTTGTACTGCTCGGAAAGTTCTTCCTTGGATTTTACGGAAGTATTCATCAGTTCAAACACAAATGCCATACCGCAAGCCAACACCAATCCTACCAAAACACCGATAATGGTATTCTGAGAAACGTTGGGAGAGCTTGGCTTTGTGGGAAGACTTGCTCGGTCTACCGTTTCTACCGCACCGGCACGAACCACACGGATAATTTCTTCGGGAGCAACCTGCTCAATCGCATCCGCAATCAGCTTGGCGTGCTCGGGATTGGTGCAGGTAACTGCAACTTCAAACACTTCGGTTTCATCTAAGATATTGGAAGAAATCATCCCTCTTAATTCCGCGGCATCGTAGTTAACACCCAATCTGCTGATTTTATTGGAAACAATATCCAAAACCGTGTCACTCTTTAAGATAACCATGTAGGTGTTTACCAGTTTTGCAGACAGGTTAAAGTCACTCACGTTCATGCCCTGATTCATAGGGTCTGTTTTTTCGTTATACACATAAAGAGCAACTTTAGCGGTGTATTTTTTCGGCAAAACATACTGTGAATAAGCAAAAGCAATGATGCCTCCGATTAAAGCCATCGTTACAATCAGCCACAGACGTTTTAACAGTATTGTGATAATCTCATTGACGGTAAAATTCCGTTCCATACCATGTGCTTCCTTTCCGGGATTGAAGTTTTTATACTATAAGAAAACAATTTTCCGCATCTATTATAGCACCCTTTTTCCAAAATGTCAACCAATTTCTCGATTTTTAGGCGGTTTTTCCTCTATGTGATGCGTTTTTTCTCCTTTTTTTCCACTCCTTTTTCGTTCGAGGAAACCCATCCGGGTTTTCGGGATAAAAACGAGTTTTTTCTTGACTTTTTCTTTATTTTATAGTATGATAGTGTTACGATAGTGTAGTTTGCCTATATACCACCGCGAAAATTTCATCCTAAAGGAGATATTCCGATGGACTTTCTGAAAAAAATTTTCAAAAAATACAAAAAATTCAGTTTGATTTTTGCAGATTTTGCCTGCATTGTATTCTCATACCTTACTTTCATCCTGATCCGATTTGACGAAGGTATTTCCCAGATTATTGTAGATCAAACTTTTTACACGGTTATGCTGACCACAGTCTGCACGGTGATTGCTTTAATTATCGGCAGATGCTATAACACCCTCTGGAAATACAGCAGTTTGAGAGAATACGGAAGAACCATGGGATTCTTCGCTTTAGGCTGTGTGCCTGCTCTGATTGCCAGAGCGTTCCTTCCTGATTTGCTTTTATCCCACAAGATTATGCTCATTTTCGGCTTTCTGAGTGCAGTAATGGTAGTCATTTCCCGTGTGGCAATCCGCATGATTTTATCCGTAACCGACTTACCCCGCAAACAAAAAGGCGGTGTCAATACCCTGATTGTGGGCGGTGGCTCTGCAGCAAAGCTTCTCATTGAAGATATTCTTCGTAACCAAAGCCATTTATACAGCATTGTGGGCATTATAGACGATAACCCGCAAAAAGTGGGACGTTCTATCCACGGCTACCGTGTGTTTGGCTCCCGTAAAAACATTCCTGCCGTGGTAAAAGAGCAGAGCGTGGAAATGATTATCATTGCCATTCCTTCTGCTGACCAGGCCTCTTTGCAGAAAATTTTGTCCATCTGCAGCGAAACCTCATGCAAAATCAAGATTCTTCCCGGTATTGAACAATCGATGTCTGATAAAAAGTCTATTTCCTCCAACGCGATTCGTGACGTGGAAATTGAAGACTTATTAGAACGTGACCCCATCCATTTGGATAACCAGAGCTTAAAAAGTCAGATTGGCGGAAAAACCGTGCTGGTAACAGGAGGGGGTGGCTCCATCGGTTCCGAGCTGTGCCGTCAGATTGCCAAATACAATCCCGGCAAGCTGGTGGTGGTGGATTGCTACGAAAACAATGCCTACGACCTGCAGCAAGAGCTTCGTTATCAGTATCCCGACTTGTCGCTGGATGTGATTATTGCATCCGTACGTGACCAAAAACGCTTAGACGAGTTGTTTTCACACTACCGTCCTCAGCTGGTATTTCACGCAGCAGCGCACAAACACGTACCTTTAATGGAGGTAAGCCCCCAGGAAGCCATCAAAAATAACGTGTTCGGCACCTTCAACACTGCTTTGACCGCTCACAAATATCAAGTGGAAAAATTTGTGCTGATTTCCACCGACAAGGCAGTAAATCCCACCAACATTATGGGTGCTACCAAACGTATCTGCGAAATGATTACCCAATCCATTCAGTCCATTTCGGAAACTGATTTTGTGGCTGTGCGATTCGGAAACGTGCTGGGCTCCAACGGTTCGGTAATTCCCCTGTTTAAACGACAGATTCAGCGTGGCGGACCGGTTACGGTTACTCATAAAGACATCACCCGTTATTTTATGACCATTCCCGAAGCGTCTCAGCTGGTGCTTCAGGCGGCATCCTTTGCCACCGGCGGCGAAATCTTCGTGCTGGATATGGGACGCCCCGTTAAGATTTACGATTTGGCAGAAAAATTGATTCGTTTATCCGGTTACACTCCCGGCAAAGACATTGAAATCAAGGTATCCGGTCTTCGTCCCGGTGAAAAGCTCTACGAGGAGCTTTTGATGGCAGAAGAAGGACTGACCAACACTTCCCACAACAAGATTTTCATCGGGCAGCCCATTGCCTGTGAATATGAGCAGTTAACCAGACAGCTGGAGGATTTAAAAGCTGTGCTCTACGATACCGACCCCGACAGCGTGAAAAAAGCCGTTGCCGCTATGGTAGACACCTATTCTCCCGACTTAGACTGCAACAAAACCAAGTAAGCAAACGTCACCCCAAACCCACCAACTATGGAGAAAAAATTATGGTAAAACACATTGTATTCTGGAACATTAAAGACGAAGTAAACGGCGAATCCAAAGCGCAGATGATGCTGAAAATGAAAGAAATGCTGGAAGACTTAAGCGGAAAAATCCCCGGTCTTCTCACCTGCGAAGTTGGCATTGACCAAAATAAAAGTGATGCAGCATATGACATTTGCTTGTATTCCGAATTTCCCGATTGGGACAGCTTAAACGCGTATCAGGACCATCCCTTGCACGTGGCTTGCAAAGGCTATATCAGAGCAATTGCAGAAAGCAGAGTACTCTGCGACTACGAA
Organism: Clostridia bacterium; assembly: GCA_017549265.1. Taxonomy (GTDB): domain Bacteria; phylum Bacillota; class Clostridia; order UMGS1840; family UMGS1840; genus SIG452. The sequence goes on along the minus strand of JAFYVF010000005.1, from coordinate 1,647 downwards.
GTGTAAATGAATAACGAATAATGAAGAGTGAATAATTGCGGTGGCAGGCAATGCCTGCATTGATTTGCTCCCTTCGGGAGCTGTCAGCAGAGCTGACTGAGGGGATATGATGGGTTTCGGCACGAAACCTCACCATAATTCTTCATTCTTCACTATTCACTCTTCACTACCATCAAGGAGGCATTATGTATCCGAGAACGTTAGCGATTGATTACGGTGACCGACGTATCGGTCTTGCAGTATCCGACTTATTGGGCATTACCGCCCAACCCATCGGTTATATTACCGTAAACGGGGATCGGGACGCGCTAAAACAGTTGGTTGGGTATGTCAATGAATATCAGATTAAAAAATTTGTGCTGGGACTTCCCAAAAATATGGACGGTTCGGAAGGACCCCGTGTGGAAAAAACACGGGACTTTGCCAAAAAGCTTTCGGAAGATTTCCCCGAAATTCCCATTGATTTCTATGATGAACGCATGACCACCATTGTGGCACAGCGGGCGTTAATCGGAATGAATGTGAAGAAAAAGGAAGGAAAAAAAGATATGCTCTCTGCAGCAATCATTTTGCAGGGATACATGGAAAGTCATCCCCAAGGCTAAACAGAAGATTTTAAATTTCATTATCATATTTTTGGAACAAATTGATTCCAAAAAAGTCAAAAGAATAAGGAGGTCATTTACAATGGCAGACAATAAAAAAGAAAAATTAGAAGAACAGGAAGAAATCGTGGCTATCTCCCACGAAGAAGAAGAAACCATCGAACAGGTGGTTACTTTATACGATGAAGACGGTAACCCCGAAGATTACGAACTGATTGATTTATTTGAATTTACCGACGGTATTTACGGTGCATTCACCCCCGTACTCATCGCAGAAGAACCCGATGAGGTGGACGTGGTAATGTTAAAAGTTACCCAAGACGGCAATGCGTTTATGGAAATTGAAGACGCAGCTGAAGAAGAAGCGGCATTTCGTGAACTTCTTCGCCGCGAAGATGAATTATTAGATTAATCCCTTGGGAGCAAGGGCAAAAGAGAGGCTATTTGAATGGTATTATGCTCAAAATGCAAAAAGAATATGGCGGTTGTGTTCGTCACCAAAATGGAAAACGGTAAAGAAGTTTCCGAAGGATTGTGTTTTCAGTGTGCCAAAGAAATGGGAATCAAACCTTTTGATAAGATGCTTTCCCAGTTTGGCATCAACGAAGATGATTTTATGCACATGAATGAAGAACTCACCGAAATGATGGAACAAGGCGCAATATTCGGCGACAATATGATGATGATGCCTATGGATGAAATGCCTGAAGGGGCAGAAATCCGTCCTGAGGATATCGGCATCAAGCAGAAAAACAAAAAACAGAAAAACAAAAAGAAAACTCCGCTGGAATCCTACGGCACCAACTTAAACGATAAGGCTCGTTTGGGTGAAATTGATGCGGTGATTGGAAGAGAAGCTGAAATCAACCGTGTGATTCACATCTTAAACCGCCGTACCAAAAACAACCCTGTTCTGTTAGGGGAACCGGGTGTTGGAAAAACTGCCATTGCAGAAGGTCTGGCATTAAATATTGTGAATGGGGTAGTGCCTCATAAGCTGTTAAACGCCCAGATTTTCTTAGTGGATTTTGCAGGAATGATT
>JAFYVF010000078.1 GCA_017549265.1 Clostridia bacterium | reverse complement strand
ATTTCCAAAATGAGAGAATTGGTGCATAAGATTGATAAAACTGCCTTTATCACCATTACGGATGTGGCAGATGTGTATAAAGCAAATATGTAAAAAAATGTAAATAATAAATACGTCATAAAAAACACGAAAAGGAGAATTGTTATGGGATTTTTAACAGGAAAAACTGCCATTATTACAGGAGCTGGCTATGCAGTGCTGTCTGACGGCAGATGTGGCTCCATCGGTTATGGAATTGCAACCGCTTATGCAAAAGAGGGAGCAAACATTGTGATTACCGGTCGTAATGTGGCGAAATTGGAAAAAGCAAAAGAAGAATTAGAAGCAAAATACGGCATCAAAGTGTTGGCTTTGCAGGCAGACATTTCTGCAGGCAGTGATAATGAAGCAACCGCAAAAATGGTGGCAGAAGAAGCAATGAAGGCATTCGGCAGAATTGACGTGCTGATCAATAATGCCCAGGCCTCTGCATCCGGCGTTACCATTCAGGATCACACCACTGAACAGTTTGATCTGGCAATGTATTCCGGTCTGTATGCCACTTTCTATTATATGAAAGCTTGCTATCCCTATTTAAAAGAAACCCAAGGTTCCATTGTGAACTTTGCATCCGGTGCAGGATTGTTCGGTAATTACGGACAGTGTTCCTATGCGGCTGCGAAAGAAGGAATCCGTGGTTTAAGCCGTGTGGCTGCAACCGAATGGGCAAAAGACGGTATCAATACCAACGTGGTTTGTCCTCTTGCATGGACTGCACAGCTGGAAAACTTTGAGAAGGCATATCCCGATGCATTTAAAGCGAATGTGAAAATGCCTCCTGCAGGACATTTTGGCGATCCCGAAACCGAAATCGGAAGAGTTTGTGTGCAACTTGCAAATCCCGATTTTAAATATTTAAATGGTGAAACCCTCACCTTAGAAGGCGGTATGGGGTTACGTCCGTAAGAAAGGAACAAAACAATGATTTTTGATACCATTGCAAATTGTGAACAGTACTATACACTGCATCCGAACTACGAAAAAGCCTTTGCTTTTTTAAAGGATGCCATGAAAAAATTCCCGGAACCGGGCAAACACGAAATTGACGGAGACGCATTATTTGCTTCCGTGCAAGCGTATAACACTTTGACCGAGGACGGAAAAATGGAAGCCCACGAAAAATATGTGGACATTCAGTTTATTGTTTCCGGCAAAGAAACTATGTATGTGAATGACATCACAAAATCTGAATTAACTGATGCTTATCGGGAAGATTGGGATGCCGCTTTCTACAAAGTGGACAAAAATGCATCTGCCTTAACCTTAACTCCCGGCTGCTTTGTGGTGCTTCTGCCCAACGATGCCCACAGACCCTGTGTGGCTTTCGAAGGAGTAAGCGAGCCTGTGCAGAAAATCGTGATGAAGGTGAAACTATAATTACTTGACAAACGAATGGTGCTGTGCTATCATAGTACCCGATGAGTAAAACAGACAGTCGCGGGGAAGGGTTCTTAGGAATTCTTCCGTGAGGAAAGTCCGGGCTTCACAGAGCAAGGGTGCCGGCTAACGGCCGGTGGAGGTAACTCTAAGGAAAGTGCAACAGAAAAGAACCGCCATTCTTTTTGGATGGTAAGGATGAAAAGGCGAGGTAAGAGCTCACCGGCAACCTGGAGACAGGTTGGCCGTGTAAACCCCACCCGAAGCAACACAAGACTGCACCATAGCTTGCTCGGCTGTGCGAATTGTGGCTTGAGGTAATCAGCAATGGTTATCCTAGATAGATGGCTGTCAAATACAGAACCCGGCTTATAGTTTTGCTCATTTTTTAAAAAATAAAAAGCCCTGAGAACGGTTTGTTGTTGGGGCTTTTAACCTTTATATGAGGAGATTTTTCTATGAAGAAAATATGGTTGTTTTCCTTGTGCGTTTTCTTGCTTTTTTTGTTTGGAGGATGCTCTAAAGGTGATGTAAAGGTAGAAGAAGTGCCCACGGAAATCACAGCAGAAGAAACAGTATCGGCAGACACAGGCGAAGACAGTTTACTGGGCACCTGGGTGGTAAAAACATACGAAGTGTATGACGGTCCCCTAAAACGAGAGTTTGAAGAACAGGGAAAACTGTTTTATTTTGAGGGAGCAGAGTACACCTTTACCGAGGACGGTCGATTTACCAATGCAGACGGAAGTGCTTGCGTTGCGTATGAACTGTTAGACGGCAATAAAATCAGTGCTTCTCCCCTTGGTAGTACGGAAAAGTTGGTTTATGACTATGTGCTAGACGGCGACAATTTAATTTTATACGGTTGCTATACCGGCGATTTTGAAGGTATGGGTTATCCTTGCGCAACCTATTTCACCAGAAAGTAGATAACGAATCAAAATACAAAACGGAGTGTGAATCATTATGAAAAAAAGATTATGTGCAATGTTATCTGTAGTTGCTTTATGTTTTTCTTTGGCAGGATGCCAAAACAACAGTGCTTCTCAGCCTGATGGCGAGGCACAACCTGTAGCTACCGAGCAACCTGCAAATCCTTTGGCAGAAACCAAAGAAGGAATGGTGGGTACCTGGGTAGTTGAAAGATACGAAATTTATGAAGGACCTTTGAAGGATATGGCAGAGCAGGCAACCAAGATGGGCTATCCCGTTGGTTCTGAACATATCTTCACCGAAGACGGCTATTTTGAGAATACCGCTTTAAAAATGACTACTACCTATGAGGTAATCAACGATCACCAGATTAGTTGTGTTACAATGATCGGCGATACCGTAGAAGAAATTTATGATTATGAATTAAATGGTGATGAATTGGTGCTCTACGGAAACTACACCGGAGATTTTGCATCTTATGGTCATTGTAATGCCATGTATTTTAAAAGAAAGTAAATTTTTTGGAGGAAAATAAAGTGAAAAAAATCGTTTCTTTGTTTTTAGTGTTGTTGATGCTTTCCGGCACTGTGTTTGCTGCAGGTTTTACCGATTTGGACGAAACCCACTGGGCATATCCTCATGTGAGTGAATTGGTAGAAAGAGGTGTCATCAATGGTTATGAGGATGGAACTTTCCGCCCCGAAGCCAATATTACCCGTGCGGAATTGGCAAAACTGTTGTATATGCAGTTTGGTCAAAATGGATGGACGATGTATATGGATGTTGATATGACCGATTGGTTCTACCCTTATGTAACCCAAACCCAAAATTATTTTATCGTGCCGATGCTGTCGTTTTATCCCGATAGAGCTGCAACCAGAGAAGAAGTGGCGTATGCCATTTATGTTGCCAAAAATTTAAGTCCTGTTACCACCATAAACTTTACCGATGCGGCTGACATTGATACACAATATCAGCAAGCGGTTGCCGCTGTGGCGGCAGAGGGTATTATCAACGGATATCCCGATGGCACATTCTTGCCCAAGAACAATATTACCCGTGCGGAAGTTGCCACGGTGCTTCACAGAGCAATCGTTCTTGATGAAACGCCCGAAGTGGAAGAAACTCCTGCTGAACCTACCGGTTCACTCGAGGATGTTCGGGAAGGAATTGTTGGTACCTGGGTGGTTGAGAAAAGTGAAGTTTACGACACTCCGCTCAAGTGGTTGGCAGAGCAATGGACGAAAGAGTATTACTATGACGGTTCAGAACACGTTTTCACAGCAGACGGTATTTTCAAGTGTGCTGATGGGAAGTATGAAACAACCTACGAAATCATAAGTGACACAAAAATCAAATGCGTGACGGTGATTGTGGTTGGTGACTTCACGGAACAATACGGGGAAGAACAGATTTACGATTATGAGTTAAATGGTGACGAGTTTGTTTTATACGGAAATTATTATGTGAATGGTGTTACGATGGGACATTGTAATGTAGTTCATTTTAAAAGAAAGTAAATAACCGAAAAAAATCCCTGAAATCTTTTGATTTCAGGGATTTTTCTTTTTAGTTTTTAGTTATTAAAGCAGAATAATAAGATCACTGCAATAATAATGATAATGGTAATCCAGTTATCGTTGTTATCACAGCAGTTGCGATAAGTGTTGTCGCAGCAGGGGTTACTCTGACAACAGTCATTGGAAAATAAGCCGTTCATCATACGCACTCCTTTTTTGGATTTAAAAATTGGTGTTATGGATTAGTCGCAGCAGTTATTGGTGTTTCTTGTTTCACCGCAACCGCCACAGAAGAATAACAGTACAAATAAGATGATAAACCATAAAATGGTGTTATCTTTACATCCGTCTTCTCTACAACCTCTGAATAATTGCATAAAAAATCCCTCTTTTTCATAATTTTTGGGGTGGTGTTTTGCACCCTTCACCACCAATATATGAAACGTGTGAGAACCTGTGATGAATTTTATAAAAAAACTGCGTCAATTCTGACACAGTCTTTTTTCGTTATTCGTTTTCATTCACAAATTGCAGTGTGAGTTGGCTTTTAGTTTCATCTGCATCCACGGAGCAACCCATTAAGGTTTCCACTTCTTCCGCAGTAACCGTTACCAGATAAGTGTCTTCTGTGAGCACTTCGTGAGGGAATTCGGATAAAATAGCATCCATCCATTCAGAGTCTATCTGTAAATCTGGGGAAGTGTTTTCATTTTTATAGAAAACGGTTGCCCCCATCATAAAGTGGCGGGGTGTTTCCACGGTTTCGCCATCATAAGCAGGAATCGTAGTTTCTGCTTCTTCTAAAGTTTGTGCATCAGCTGTAGCAACCGATTCGTTTGCAACAATCACGGATCTTGGGCTCGGGTTCTTAGCGGTAGGTAACTCCGTTTCCGATGCGGAAGCAAGAAACAGTTCCTGGGTTTGTACTGCATCGGTGATGGCTTCTGTATTAGTGGAATTCGACGCATCTTTTATTTTACTAAAATATGACGTTCCCATGATACCAATCACAAACAGAAAAGCACATGCAGTGGCAGTTGCGAGAATACGCTTGTTTTGCCAAAAAGGAACTTTTTTATGTTTATGGGCTTGCTGATAAACGGCGTATTTGATTTTTGCATTTAACTGAGAAGGTACGGGGAAATCATTTTCAACGGTTACACCCGAAAAGTAAAAACGGTAAAGCTCAAACTGTTGTCTGCAAACTTCACACGTAGCAAGATGGTTTTCTAAATTGGTTCGTTCTTCACCATTGGCAGTACCTTTGAGATAACTGTCAAAGAGCTCTACGGCGTGTTTACACTTCATTAAAATACCTCCTTTTCTGTTTTATCATAGCGTATGTAATGCTGACTTTGTTGTTTTAGACGTAGCATCACGAGAAAAGTTCCGTATTTTTTTGTAATTTTTCTAACAATGCTTTTCTGGCACGATTGATACCTGATTTTACGGTGCCGGTATTCATATTTAAGATGTCGGCAATTTCTTCGTAGGAAAGACCTTCAAGATCTCTTAACACAATCAGTTGCTTCTGATTGGGCTTTAAGGTATTGATTGCCTGGTACAAGGCTTCTTTCCGTTCCCGTTCCAATACGGTTTTTTCCACGTTTTCCCGTTCATCCGGGATTTCTAACGCGTATTCTTCTTCCTCGTTACTCATAGCATATAAAGAGGTGGAAGTTTCTTTTTTTCGTTTTCTTAGCATATCGGTACAAACATTGGCTCCGATTCGATAAAGCCACGTGGAAAGACTGGATTTTTCTTCGAATTTAGAAAGATTCATATACGCTTTCAGAAATATTGTCTGAACCGTATCCTCTGCATCTTTTTCGTTTTGCAACATTTTTAAGCATAGGTAATAAAGCTTTTTCGAATAGCGTTCCACCATTAGATTAAAAGCTTCTTCATTGCCGTTTTTCAATTGTATAATGAGTTCTTTTTCGTCCATCAAAACGGCGAATCCTTTCTCAAATTGTTAGATTTGAATTATTGAGCAAATCCCTTTCCAAAAGCATCCAATACACTTTTTACGGGAATCAGTTCCACTTTGTAGTCAGATGCTTTCAGGTAGGTATAGTTATGGTAGGGGAGAATACATTTGGTAAACCCAAGTTTTTCTGCCTCCAAAATTCTTTTTTCAATTCCGCTGACTGAGCGGATTTCTCCCAACAGACCAATTTCGCCGAAAACGGCACAGTCATGCAGTAAAGGGAGATTTTTTACGCCGGAAGCAATTGCCATTGCGATGGCGAGGTCACAGGCAGGTTCCGACACGGAAAGCCCCCCCGTCAAATTTACATAAACATCGGATTGGGGAAGACTGTTTAGCCCGGTTCGTTTTTCCAGGACTGCTAAAATCAGGTGCAAACGGTTTAAATCAATGCCTGTTCCCGTTCTTCTCGGATTGTTATATGCAGTTTTGGCAACCAAAGCTTGCACTTCTGCCAAAATGGGTCGGCTCCCTTCCACAGTGCAGGCAATAGCACTTCCCGGGACCCCGTTTACGCGCCCGCCGATAAAAAGCTCCGATGGATTTGTGATTTCGGAAAGTCCGTCAGATAACATGTCAAATACTGCAATTTCATTAGAGGAACCAAATCGGTTTTTGTTGGAACGGATAATCCGGTAGGCGGAGTTTTTTTCTCCTTCAAAATAAAGTACACAATCCACCATATGTTCCAACACTTTCGGTCCTGCAATCATTCCGTCTTTGGTCATATGACCCACAATAAACACGCAGGTATTGGTTTCTTTGGCGTATCGCATCAAACGCATGGTGCATTCTCTCACCTGTGTAATACTGCCGGGCGTGGAAGGCGCATCATCGGTATAAACCGTTTGAATGGAATCCACAACAAGAACCCCGGGTTTCACAGCTTCGGTTTCATTCATAATGGCATTCAATTCGTTTTGTGCATACAGATAAATAGATTCTTCCGATGCGTTCAGCCGAAGAGCACGCATTTTAATTTGTGTTTTGGATTCTTCCCCTGAAGCGTATAGCACCCGTTCACCGTTTTTTGCAAGATTACTGCAAATTTGGAGAAGCAAAGTGGATTTTCCGATACCGGGATCACCGCCCAGCAAACAAACGGAGCCCGGAACAATGCCGCCTCCGAGTACCCGATCTAATTCGGAAAAACCGGAATGCATTCTGGGAACGGGAGTCAGATCCACCTGTGCAATGGGTTCACTTTTTCCTGATTCCCGCAGGGGAATACCGACGGTTGATTTTGTTTTGGCAATTTTTTGTTCAAAAAAAGTATTCCATGCTCCGCAGGCAGGGCATTTGCCCAACCACTTGGAGCTTTCGTATCCACATTCGTTACACACAAAGACCGTTTTTGTTGCCATAGTAAAATCCTTTATCTGAAGGGGGTATATTTCTTCAAAATTTTATGAAAATTTTTGGGAACAAACAGCTCGCTTGTTCCGTCCAAATGACAGATTCGAAACAGAACGTTTTTTCGAGTCCGGCATAGTGATATAATGGATTATGATGTCATTACTTTACCGATTATACAATAAAATGCACAATTTGTCTATAGTTTTTTTAAAAAAACTATTCATTTTGACATGGCGCCTGAAAAAAATCTCGAAATTCTGCTTTTTTTTGCAAAAATTGCTTGCTTTTTTTTAGGGAATATGGTATAGTAATATAGGTAAAAAAATGACCTTTTACAAAGCACTGTGACAGATAAAAAGTATATCAAAGGAGAACATTCTTATGCAATCTGTTTTTATCGCATTTGGCATTTTGATTCAGCTTTTTGCGTATACGGTTACAGCGTACCACTTTATTATTTCTCTATTCGCATGGTTCCCCAAAAAAGAAAAGGAATTGATTGTGGATAAAAAGCACACGTTTGCGCTGGTGGTAGCTGCTCACAATGAGCAATGTGTTATCAAGAGTAATGTGGATAGCTTAAAAGCTTTAAATTATGATAAAGACTTGTATGATATTTACGTAATTGCAGATAACTGCACCGATAAAACGGCAGAAATCGCAAGAGAAGCGGGCGCTATTGTATTAGAACGTTTTAACGACAAACTGCGTGGAAAAGGGCACGCAATGGATTGGGCGTTCAACGAAATTTTCAGTGGCGAAAAAGAATATGATGCTGTTTGTATCTTTGATGCAGATAACGTTGCAGACGGCGAATTCTTAAATCACATTAACACCCGTCTTTGTCAGGGCTATGAAGCGGTTCAGGGTTACATAGAAACAAAAAACCCCTACGATACTTGGGTTACTGCTTCTTATATGATTAACTTTGCGATGATGAACAAAGCATTCCAAACCGCAAGATACAATGTGGGTCTTCCCAATCAGTTAAACGGTACCGGCTTTGCTTTAACAACCGATATTTTGAAAAAATTCGGTTGGGGTGCAAATTGTTTGGCAGAAGACATGGAATTTACCATGAAACTGCTGGAAAAAGATATTTTGGTTGGTTGGGCAGAAAAAGCAATTGTGTATGATGAAAAGCCCTTAACCTTGTCTCAGTCCTGGAAACAAAGAGTTCGTTGGGCACAGGGCCATGCAGACGTTGCATCCCGATATATCCCCAAATTGGGCAAGCGTTTCTTAAAAGAAGGCAAACTTCGTTACATTGATGGTATCGTTTATTTGACTCAGCCTCTCGTGATGATGATCCTCGGATTTGTCTTAGTGATGAGCTTCATTCAAGGTCTCTACCCCGATACCAAAATCTGGGTTAACGCTCTGGAATATGTGACACCGTTGTTCTGGACTATGATATCTTATGGACAGATTTTGTATCTTCCCTTCATTTTATGGGTAGAAAAGAAATTGACAATCAAAACAGTGGTATATTACATTCCGTATCTGTTCTTTGTTTACACTTGGATGCCAATCAGTTTTGTGGGTGTGGCAAAGAAGAACAAAAAAGAATGGTTCCATACTCAGCATACCAGAGCCATCAGTGTTAATGAAGTGAAATAGTGACGGATGAATATCCGATTGAAACTACACGAAATGATGAAAAGACCGCTGAAACCGATGTCTGTTCAGCGGTCTTTTTTTACACAGTAAGGAGGAGGGTGACGATGAATCGTCCTACCAACACAATTTATTTGGACAATGCGGCAACCACGCCGATGCATCCTGAAGTCATTACAGTGATGACCGAGGTGATGAAGAATACCTATGGGAATGCTTCCTCAGTGTATCACGTGGGACAGGATGCCAAAGCTGTTCTGGAAGAAGCCAGAAGTTCTGTGGCACAAAGCTTAAACTGCTTACCCAATGAAGTTTATTTTACAGGTTGCGGTTCCGAAGCGGATAACTGGGCTATCAAAGGTTATGCGATGGCAAACCGCAAAAAAGGCAATCATATTATTACCACCAAAATTGAACATCACGCAATCTTGCATCCTTGTGAATATTTGGAGAAAAATGGATTTGAAGTGACCTATTTGCCGGTGGATGAAACAGGCTTGGTATCTTTAGAGGATGTGAAAAACGCGATTAAAGATACTACCATTTTGATTTCCGTGATGTATGCCAATAATGAAGTGGGCACAATTGAACCCATTGCAGAAATTGCCAAAATTGCTAAAGAACACGGTGTATGTATGCATACAGATGCTGTGCAGGCTGTTGGCGCGGAAGCAATTAATTTTCAAGAGCTTGGGGTGGATATGCTTTCCCTGTCCGGTCATAAATTTGGCGGACCGAAAGGCGTGGGTGCATTGATTATCCGAAAAGGATTACGCATAGAGCCATTTATGCACGGCGGTGCCCAGGAACGTTCCAAACGTGCCGGAACTGAAAATCTGGCAGGGATTGTGGGATTGGCCAAAGCATTAGAAATTTCCGTTGCAAATATCCCGGAAAAACAGGAGAAAATGAAAGAAATGAGAGATTATCTCATTTCCGAAATCGAAAAAAACATTCCTTATATCAAATTCAACGGACACAGAGAACATCGTCTGGCAAATAACGTGAATTTCTGTTTCCGTTATATCGAAGGAGAATCCTTGCTCTTAATGCTGGATATTAACGGTATTTGTGCATCCAGCGGCTCTGCATGCACCTCCGGCTCTTTAGACCCGTCACACGTGCTGTTAGCGTTAGGATTGCCCCATGAAATTGCACACGGTTCTCTCAGACTGACCTTGTCTGCCAATACCACAAAAGAAGAACTGGATTTTACCGTTTCCAAATTACAGGAAATTGTGCACAGACTCAGACTGATGTCTCCCATTTACGATATGTCTTTGGAAGAAAATTAAGAAAGGAGCTATATATATGTATACAGAAAAAGTATTGGACCATTTTCAAAATCCCCGTAATGTGGGTGATTTAGAAGGCGCAGATGGCGTTGGACAGGTTGGAAATGCCAAATGCGGCGATATTATGAAAATCTCCTTAAAAATTGAAAATGACGTGATTGTGGATGCAAAATTCAAGACCTTTGGGTGCGGTGCTGCAGTTGCAACCAGCAGTATGGCAACCGAGTTGATTATCGGAAAGACTTTGGAAGAAGCATTAGCGGTTACCAATCAGGCGGTTGTAGAAGCGTTAGAAGGGTTACCACCGGCAAAAATTCATTGTTCCGTGCTGGCAGAAGAAGCAATCAAAGCTGCCATTCAGGATTATTATGTGAAAACCGGACGAGAAGTTCCCGGTGGCGGATGCACAGGTTGTTGCGGAAGCTGCGGACATGACCACGGTTGCGCAGACGAAGAATAAGAGAAAAGGGTATCTTTTTAGGATACCCTTTTTTATGGAAAAAAGTGAAAAAAATCAGTGGCATTTTTCTTTAAAAAAACGGTCTTGTTTTGGAATGAAATAAGACCGTTTCTTTTTTTGGAAAAAGGTATAGAAATTGTCCATTTTGTATATAAATAACAGTAAAAAATAGCAAAAATAACGAAAAAAATTAAATTTTTTTTACAAAGCGTAATCCCTTCGTATCAGCGGAATCGAGCCTTTTTTTTAAATGGCGGTATTTGTCAAAAAAGCATTAAAAACCCGAAAAAGCTTGACAAATGGGCATTTTTGTGTTATTATGGGAACAATCCGAAAAAAATAAAGGGCTGTTTTGAAGACAAATTTCAACCGAAATTTTCGTCTTTACGATGTAACAATTTTGTAACATTTTTTGTAAGCATCTTTCCCAAATCTGAATGAAAAATCGGGAAGAAAACAGTTAATAAAAAAATAGGGGGAAATTTATTTTGATGAAAACAGCAATGGCTCATGTCAGAGCCTGCACTGCCAAGTCACAACTTATGGTATGCACCTTCTTTTTAGCGGTTGCAGTATTTTCGATTTTGTTTTCCGCCACTTGTTTTGGAAAATCTGTTGTGATTGATATGGATGGAGAACAAGAACAGGTATTTGTGTATGCAAAGAACGTGGATGACGTTTTAAAGAAAGCAAACATTGAACTTGCCAAAGAAGATAAAATTTCGGCAAATCGTGACGATGAAATTTATAACGGACAGGTTCTTTATGTGGATCGTGCGATTCCCGTTGAGTTTGAAGTGAATGGTACCACAACACAATTTTTGACCACTGCTCCTACCGTAATGGATTTCTTAGGAGAAAACAATATTATCTTGGATGAATTTGATTTGATTACACCCGGACCGGATGCAACCTTAACCAAAGATTCCAGAATTGTTTTAACAAAAGCGGAAACTGAAATTGTGGTGCAGACAGAAGAAATTCCTTTTGAAACTGTTTCAATTCCCAATTACTTGGAAGATGAGGGAAGCAGTGTTGTGAAGGAAGAAGGCGTTAACGGCGTGAAGGAAGTTTCCTATCTGCGTGTTTACAGAAACGGAGAAATGGTTCACCAGGCCGTTGCCGAAGAAAAGGTGATTTCCGAACCTGTTAATCAGGTAGTGGAATATGGCGCTTTTAAAATCGGTATCAGTTATCGTGGCGGCATTGACCGTGAAAGCCTTGAAGGAACACGTATGATTCCCATGACTGCCACTGCTTACGATTTAAGTTATCAGAGCTGCGGAAAATATCCGGGAGACAGAGGCTACGGCATCACTGCATCCGGTATGAGAGCACAGCGCGGCGTGGTTGCAGTAGACCCGAAAGTAATTCCTTTGGGAACCAAGCTTTACATTGAATCTGCTGACGGTTCCTTTGTGTATGGTTATGCGATTGCAGGAGATACCGGCGGAGCGATTAAAGGAAACCGTGTGGATTTATTTATGGATGCTTATTCCGAATGTATGCAATTCGGAAGAAGAACCGTGAATGTGTATATTTTAGACTAATTAGAATATCCAATAAAAAAACGGAGTGAATATTCACTCCGTTTTTTATTATTTTTCATTGTTATTTTGGACATTCCATTGGAAAGTTTCTTGGAAATCTGCGAAGCATTTCGGACAAATCCATAGAGATTTATGAGTATTGGTTGGTGTGGTGCAATAGCCCTCGTGCAGATTTTCTGATTCCAACACAAACTTTGCCCAGCAGAACTCGCAATGTTCGTGTTCCCATGTTTCTGAACGGGGTGAATATTCTAAAAAATACAGTGGGACATTCTGCAAATACTCTTCCTGACCACGGAGACGCCAATCGTCTTTTTGTTCCATCGTTTCGTTTCCTCCTTCGTTTTAAAATTGCATCTTATCAATATAAAGTCCCGTAAAATACGGATTCTGGTTCAGGGGGATTGATTTGACATTTCTTGATAGCTCACTCATTTGTTTTCGTATATCTTTGGAAAACAGTGCCAATGTTCCGCCAAAGAGGGCGGTATTGCCCAATGCTTTTGTAGTTTTGGCAAAGTTTTTTGGCAGTAAACCAATTGCTTCTGCATTGTTGGAATTGATTTTAGCACCAAATCCACCGGATAAATATAAGGTGTCCACTTTGTTTGCTAATGTTAAAATACCCGCATGGATTGCCGCTTTTGCCAGTTGCAGTTTGCGGATATCCGACGCTCTGATCATCACATCGGTATCGGGAATCCGAAAGCAGGGCTTTCCGTGGTGGTCTCTTTGGCAGAGAGGGTGTTCTTCGATGAGACATCCGCTTTCATCTAAGACGCCAATTGTTTTCATCACCGCCAGCACATCTACGATTCCGCTTCCTGAAATTCCCCGTGGAATTGCATCACCAATGACATGATGGGAAATTTCGCTGTTTTCTATCCATACTCGGTCAATGGCACCCGGTTTGGCAGGCATCCCCATAAAAATTCCTGCGCCTTCAAAGGCGGGGCCTGCCGCTGTGGATGTTGTGTAAAGAGCAGAACCATCAAAATAGGCAATTTCTCCATTGGTTCCTAAATCCACAAGCATTGCACTTTCTTTGGATTCTGCCATGCGGGATGCTAAAATTCCTGCTGTGATATCCGCCCCCACAAAAGCCGAAATGCAGGGAGCAAGGTAACAGTTTACTCCGTCAATGGAATATTCTTTCCCAAAAAAATCGGTGAGAGTATATGGTGCTTCTCCCAAAGGCGAAACATCTTGTCCCGTTAAAAAATGAAGCATCACCGTGTTGGCAACAATCACAATATTTTTTGGGGTGTCACATCGGGTAATGATTTCTGAAATCTGTTTTTGCAACAGATTAGAGAGCAGGTTGGGGTGTTCTTTGTCAAAAGCAATTCTTGAAATCACATCGGCACCGTAGGCGGTTTGATAATTCTCCTCGGTAATTTTTTTGACAATTTCTTTATTCTCATATAAAATGGCGGCAATGGTGGTAGTTCCGATATCAATCACCAAGCCATCGGTGTAATCGTATGGAACGGGATAATCTTCCCAAGAAAAATCGATTTCTACAACAGGTGCTAAGGTTTCAGCTGTAATCGTGACATTTCCTGTTGCCTTTGCTTGACAGGCAAGACGAATATTGTTTTTAATTTCTTCGTCGGTGAGAATTGTTTGCTCCTTTTGGGTAAGAGAGGAAAGGGAACCGGTTGCAATTACTTTACATTTGCCGCAAGTTCCGTTTCCTGCACAGGGCATGGAAATGTTTTCTCCTGCCCGTCTTAACAGTTCAGAAAGCAGAGTTTCTTCCGAAAACGGAAAAAAAAGATTTTCGTTTATGTTTGCTTCAAACAAAGATTTCACCGCCTTTTTTTGTTTTTGTACTTACAGTATAATACAAAAAAAAGAAAAAGTAAATAATTTTTGTATTTTTTGAGAAACGGTTGCTTTTTTTTTGATTGTATGATATAGTAGAAAAAGAATACCTCTCAAATTGCGAAAGGAGATTGTTATGGACTTAAATGATGTGCGAAACCTAAAGGCGATTGATGCTCACAATCATATTTTTCATTTCCCGAAATATGATAATGAGATGCAGTTAAATGATTTAGAAACCAGTTGGAAGGTTGCTTGTGCAGCAAATACAGATAAAATTTTTATTTCTACCATGGAAGGCGTTTGCCATACTGAGATGGTGGAGTCTGAAAATGATTACTTATGGAATTTATCTCAGGAAGTGGACTATCTGTATCAGTGGGTAGTCATTGATCCCCGTAACGAAAATAGCTTCCTGCAGGCAAAAAGAATGCTCAACAATGGAAAATGTGTTGGAATTAAACTGCATCCCAGAGAACACAATTACACCTTAGCGGAATTTGGAGATAAAATTTTTTCCTTTGCTTCTGATTTTGGCGCCGTTGTGCAGATTCATCCGGAAGACAGTGCCACCTGGATTTTGCCTCATGCAGACAAATATCCCGATGTTACTTTTCTCGTGGCGCATATGTGCTCCTGGTTGGGCAGAGCTTATGCAGATGCCATTGAGCAGGCAAAACATGGCAATGTGTGGGCAGATACCTCCGGTTCTGCAAGTTATTGCAATGTGGGAGTAGAATATATTGTGAATCGTGTGGGATCTGATAAAATTTTATATGGAACAGATGGCTATTCCTCGGGATTCCAGCGTGGCAGAATTGAATATGCTCAGATTTCTAACGAAGATAAGGCAAATATCTTAAGATTCAATGCGGAGCGTCTATTTGCTAAAACTTTTGAAAGAGAAAAAAAGTAATATAAAAAAATAGAAAAGGTGAACGAAAACGTTCACCTTTTTTGTTTACTTACAAGCTGTAATCAAACGGAATACCTGTTCTGCAGTGTCTGCTAAATTTCGGTATGCATTTTCCACATTCATCGCATCTGCCAAAGAGCAGGGAGTTCTTACAATGGGGAAGAACGCATCAATTCCGTGTTTATTGCAAATTTTGGCATCCTCAGTCACACAGCCGGAAAACGCAATCACGGTTTTTCCAAACTGCTTTGCCAGTTTTGCCACACCGATGGGTGCTTTGCCCTGATAGGATTGCCCGTCTAATCGTCCTTCTCCGGTAATCACATAATCTGCATCTTTGATTTTATCTGCCAGACCTGTTTCTCTGATAACCATATCCACGCCGGATTCCAGTTTTGCATTCAAATAAGAAAGAAAAGCAAAACCAAGCCCGCCTGCCGCCCCTGCACCGGGATAGTTTTCATTAGAGGAGGGGAGCAGTGCTTTGGTTAATTTAGCATACTGTTTTAACCAACCATCCATTTGGATCACCATTTCGGGAGTGGCACCTTTTTGGGGTCCGTACACTGCGCTGGCACCCCGTTCTCCGCAGAGCGGATTGGTTACGTCACACGCTACACAAAATTCACATTCTGAAAGTTCTTTGAAAGCATTTTCGGTGCGGATTGTCACAATTTCACAAAGTCCTTTGGCACCAAAGGAAACCGGTTCACCATTTTTGTTTAAAAATTCAAATCCCAATGCCTGAAGCATTCCGATACCACCATCGTTGGTGGCACTTCCGCCAATTCCTATCACAAATTTACGACAGCCTTTTTGGATTGCATCATAAATCATTTCACCCACGCCGTAGGTGGTGGTATGTAATGGGTTGCGTTCTTCTTCCAAAATTAACGTGATGCCGGAGGCTGACGCCATTTCCATAATGGCGGTTTTGGTTGCAGAGTTCATACCGTATTTTGCCACAACGGGAATTCCTAAAGGGTTTTTTACGGTTGTTTCTACCCATTCTCCACAAGTTGCAGATACAATGGCTTCCACGGTGCCTTCACCGCCGTCGGCAATGGGGCAGACGGTTACTTTTGCATCAGGAATCACTCTGCAAATTCCTTCTCGGATAGCATCTCCCGACTGAAAGGTGGAAAGACTACCTTTCATAGAATCAATGGCGACAGTAATATTCATCAGTTTTCACCTTCGTTTTCTAAAAAATAATTTGGTCTCGAAGATTAGAAATTCAATTAAAAATATTGTATCATAACAGAGAAAAACTGTCAAGAAATAATATTTATTTTTATAATTATATATTATATTATATAATTGTATAAAAATCTTTGAAAAAGTGTTGACAAGTGTGGAAATAAATGCTATACTTGTAAGACACTATGATAGTATATCGTGGTGCATTGTCTGCATCACGAGATTTTTAACTTGCAAAAAAAAATAAAAATATAACATTTTAAGAAAGGAAGTGCCAACGTATGAAGAAGTTTTTAAGTCTTCTTCTCGCGCTGACCCTCGTGGTTGGTATGTTGTCTGCGTTTACCGTATCCGCAGCTGTAAACACTACCGTGTTTTACAATGCATTGACCAATGAACCGATTACTTCACTTGACGGTGTAAACAGCATTTATGCAACCACAACCTTCACAGGCCGTTATGAAGACAACGCTGTGGTGATTGCTTCTCATTATGATGAGAACGGCAAACTCTTAGGCGTTGAATTCATTAATCCTGTTGAATCTACTATCGGAGCAAGTGTGGCATACACTACTCCCGTGATTTCGGTAGCAGATACCGATATCCTTAAAATTTTCGCATGGACAGGAGTGGATACCTTAAAGCCCCTCCTGAAGTTCCCCGGCGTTATCAGCCGCAGCATTGATCTGCCCACTGCAACTGTAACCGAACTGGATGTTGCAACGATCACTGATGTGCCGCTGACCTTTGCTATGAACTTCAAAGCTGATCCTGTAACCGAAGCTCAGCTGTTAGCTTACGGTAACTGGTATGCAGATTTCGAATTAAAGGTGAACAAAGACGTTACCTTTAATTTAGACGGTACTGCAGACGGTTACTTAGCAGGCCAGTATGATTCTTGGAGTCCGGCTTGGGTAACTGTTCCGAAAATGGACGTTACTTTAGCAGCAAACACCCCCTTAAAGATTATGGAAACTGCTTCCGAACTGTATGGTAAACCCGGTGTTGGTGCACCCGGTCTGAAGTATACCTGTCAGGAAGTGTTCGACAGAGTAAAAGATTTTGACTGTGGTGTATTCTTCTCCGAAGAATTCTTAGCAGCAAATCCCGACATTTATGTAACTCTGGAACTGAGAATTTACAATCCGCTGAATGAAAGCGAATCTTACTTAATCAACTCCGAAACCTACGAATTCGGCAAAATTCCCGGAACTCCGGAACCCGTAGATTACACCAACGCTCCTTACGCAGGTGTATATCAGGTAACCTCCGATAAAGCAGTTACCCTGACCAACGAAACCGGTCACACCGCTACTTTAGCAGCAGGCGAAACCGGATATTTCTACCTGATTAAGGGCAACAACGATGTTACCGGTATCGGTGACGCTAACGTAACCTTCACCGCTTTAGAAGGCAATGGTATGGATTACTTAGCAGAAGTTGCTATCACCAAAGTTCCCTTAACTGCAAACCGTTATTACATTGGTCGTCCTGACGATGGACAGAATATCGGTTCTTATGTGGTTTCCAAAGATGACAATGTTGTGAACAACACTTCTAACGTTACCATTCCCGCAGGTGCAAGCGTAGTAATTAACGTTCCTGTTCCTGCAGATAACGCCGGTATTTACAGCTTTGGTATTTATACTACTCAGAAGACTTCCGCTATTTTCAGATTGGAAACTGATACCGGTTATTACGGTGACCTCATGCTGGATGGTGGAAACTTTACCGAAATTAGTGCTGATTCCATCGCTACCGGTTCTCAGATTGACTTAGAACAGGCTTACTTAAGAGAAGGCGATAACCATGTTACCATCACGAACAATGGTTACTCTGATGTTTCTCTGTCTTATGTTCGTATCTACAAAACTGCACAGTTAGAATCCTTGGCTGATTACAACTGGGCATTGAACTACAACTACTTCAAAGTAGTAATTGCAGACGGCGAAGAACCGGAAGTAACTCCTACTCCCGTTCCCACCGAAACTCCTGCTCCCACTCCGGAACCCACTCCCGAAGCAACTCCTGATGTTCCCGCAGTGGAAAGCGTGGACTACACCAATGCTCCTTATGCAGGTGTATATATGGTAACCTCCGATAAAGCGGTAACTCTGACCAACGAAACAGGTCATACCGCTACCTTAGCAGCAGGCGTACCCGGATACTTCTACCTGATTAAAGGTAACAATAATATCGCAGGTATCGACGGTGCAACCTTAACCATTACCGCAATCGCAGGTAACGGTATGGATTACTATTCACAGGTAAATGCAGGCAGCGTAGCAATCTCCACTGCAACCACTTACTTTGGTCCCGCAGGTGAAGGTTCTCATATCGGTGAATATTATGTAGCTTCCGAAAACGGTACCTGTACCGTTGGAACCGACTATGTAATCATTCCTGCAGGTGCAACCGCAATTGTAAGAGGTAACCTGAAAGGTAGCGCAGGTATTTACTATGTTACCTTGTTCTTAGAAAAAATCAGTGGCGGAACTATTACCGTAGAATCCGACACCGGTTATTACGGCGAATATCTTCCCACCGCTATTAACTGGACCACATTTGGTACAGAAAGCGCAAGCGACTTGGAAGTATTCTACTTAAGAGATGGTGCAAACACCATTAAAGTAACTAATAATGGTTCTGACTATATCACCTTAACCGGTGTAAAACTTGCAAGAACCAACAATGTTGGTGCTTATGCAGACCAGTTAAACATCGCAAGCTGTAAGGTAGTTCCTTATGTTGCAGAAGCTAACAAAGTAACTACCGAAGCAACCGTTTTAACTTCTAAAAACGTAACTGCAGAAGTTCCTGCAGGCGTTTTATTAAGTGGTAATGAACTGAGCTTAACCACCACTGTTTTAGATGAATCTGAAAGTGGTGTGGAAGCAGGTGTAGATGAAACCTTATCTGCATTTGACGTGCACGTAGCAGGTGTTTCCAAAGAAAACACCACTCCCATCATTGTTACCATTAATGAAGCAGCTCCCGCTGGCTTAAACAAAGGTAACTTAAGCTTATACCATGTGGATAACGGTGAAACCGTTCCCATGGTAGAAGTGGAAAACAAAGAAGATTTAGTAGAAGCTAACCAGTTTACTTACGATCCCGCAGACGGTACCGTAATTCTGGCAATGACTTCTTTCTCTGAAATCGCAATGCTGTCCGACAATACCAAAGTATGGAACGGTAACGCAACCTACGATTGGTATGACATTAATCCCAATGCCGATACCTTCTACATTGCAAATGCTGACCAGATGGTTGGTTTTGGTAAATTAGTAGGCGGTATGAGAAGCGGCGCCTATGTTGAAGCAGACAGAGTTGACTTTGCAGGTAAAACTGTTGTACTGCTGTCTGATTTGAACTTTGGTGGCGCAGCTGTTGCAGAACCCAACGGAAATGTAGGTCTTGTATACTATCCTGTTGGTTACTACAACGAAAAAGACGGCGATTCAGTTACTTATTCTAACTTCAAATCCTTTAAAGGTGACTTTGACGGTAACGGTAACACCATCGCAAACATTTACCAGACTACCTGGATTATGGAAGGTGACTACCATGACGGTTATCCCGCAGGCACCAACTACTACAAAGACGGTATGGGTGTCTTTGGTTATGTAGTTGACGGTACTGTTAAAAACTTAACCGTTAAAAATTTATCGACCGTTGGTGAATTTACACCTACCGGTTGTGTAGCTGCTTATGCAGGCGGTAACGCAACTTTTGAAAACATTACTCTGGAAAACTGTAATCCTCAGGTATACAACACCGGTAACGGTGGTATCGTAGGTATCAACGGTTCTTCCAGCGAAGTTTGTAACTTAACCTTTAGAAACATTACCATCGACCAGACCAACAAAATCTCTGCTCTTTGGGGCAGCTGGGATGTTGGCTGTGGCGGTATTATGGGTATGTTAAGAGGTAATGCAGACAATAAAGTTCATTTTGAAAACTGTCATGTTGCTGCAATCATCGATGTTAACAACGACGTTTGTGCAAACTATCAGTACTACCAGTACCGTTATGCAGGTATGTACTTAGGTACCGTTGATTATCACATCAACTTCAACGGTCAGACCAGACCTGACATTCAGAACCGTATCACTGCAGTAGATTGTTCTGCAACCTACGGTGACTGGAACGAATACTGGTACTGTGAACTGGTTGCTAACTCCTTAGCATCCTACACTCACGACCATCAGTTCAGCCGTCTGACTAAAATCGCTTCCGTAAGCGACATTCAGAACGCAGATGGTAGCTGGAAGACCACCGGTAACTTCATCATTCCTCCTGCAGACAAAGCTTCTGAAGGTGGCGAATGTTTCCACATCATGAAAAAAGCTGATGGTACCTTATATCGTCACTTCCATGATGTTGCAGATGAATCTAACCCCAATATCTATGAAACCAAAGACATTAATGGTGACGGTGAATTAAATGACTTAAAAGAAGACCGTCAGAGATATTACATGCCTTTCGGTCAGCTGTTCACCGGCTATGGTTGGGGAGCAAGAGCAATCTACAATGAAACTGACTTGAAAGATTACACCGGTATTGAAATTGATATTAAAGATTCCGGTACTGTTACCTCTATCGAAAAATTCGCATCTAAGGGCGTAACCGAAATTGAAATTGGTTCAACCGTAAAATTAGGCGACTTATTCGATGCAACCGTAACCGACCAGAACATTGTTCAGTATACCTTACAGGCATTTGTATCTCCTGTAGGTGAAGAATCTACCGTAACTGCTACTGTTTCTATGAACAATGCAAACTGGAGAGAATCCACCATCACCTTCGCAGGCGAAGGCGATGCTAAGATCACCTTAAACGACTACTTCTATTGCGTACCCACCACTATTTATGTAACCGTAGCTGAGGCGAAACCGGTTGATAAATTTGTTGGTAAAGAAGTAACCTTAACTCACGACTTAACCACCATCGAAAGCGGTATCGCAACCACCTTAGGTGAACTGTTCGACACCGTTCCCGGCGCAGAAATTAACAGCGCAAGTGTTACCGTTGATGTAACCGGCAATGCAACCGTTACCTTAGATAAAGCAGACTGGACCAAATCCACTGTTGTATTAAACGGTACCGATGCAATCACCCTGAAAATCACCGATAACAATCTGTGTAACGAAGAATCTATCACCGTAAGTGTTACTGCACCTGCAGCTCGTGAAAAATGGACTGCAACCAATACTACCATTGGCTTAAATGCAAACACTGCAGGTAAAGATCAGACCGTTGCATTTGATACCTTATTCAAAGCTAACGGCGAAATCATCAAAAATAATCAGATTGAAGTAACTGTATCCGGCAATGGTTCTTACTCTAATGGAACTATCACCGTTCCCGGTGTTGCAGGTACTTATACTGTAACCGTAACTGATAAATTCTACTGTACTGCATCTGAAGCAACCATTACCGTAACAGGTGCAACCAAGGTAGATAAGTTTACCTCCAACGGTAATGTTACTTACAAACTGATCTATCCCGCAACTACCAAAGATTACACCTTAGGTGACTTGTTCAGCCGCAACTCCAACTGGAATTTAGGAAGCAAGGTTTACTATACCGTAGATGGTAATAGCTACAATGTGGCATCCGGTTCCTGGAGCAGTGCAAAAGTAACCTTAGGCGTTGGTGAGCATACTATCACCATCAACGACGGTACTACTTACTGTAACACCAAGTCCGTAAAAGTTACCATTCAGGATTCTGATGCAGTAACCAAATTTACCGGTAAGACTGCAAATGTTCAACATACCATTTCTTCTTACAACGCAGGCGAAAAACAGGTAAGATTGGGCGATATCTTCACCGGCAACAGCTATGTTGTAACCGGTAATATTACCGTAAAAGCAGGCAACAAGACTACTACTGTTCAAGCTGCTAAATGGGAAGATGCAATGATTACCGTTCCAGGTAAAGTAGAAAAAGTTACTGTAACCATTACCGATAACAACAAATGTAATACTGCAACCGGTTATGTGAACTTTACTGCACCTGCCGAAGCTGCAAAATGGACCGGTAATAGCAAAACTAAAACTTGGACCTTAGCAAACTATGGTACTACTCAGACCTTTACCTTTGATGAAATGTTTACCAGAGTTGGAAGTGAACCGGTAGGTACCGTTACCTTAACACTTACCAGTAATCCCAACAGCGGTGCATCTATCAGTGGAACCTCTGTAAATGTTACCAAAGCAGGTACTTATAAAGTAACCGCGAAAGATAACTTATACAGCACCACTGTAGAAGCAACCATTATCGTAAAAGATCCGACTCCGGTTAACAAATGGACTGTTAAAGCAAATCCGTCTTACGAAATTAAAGCAGGTGCTACACAGTCTGTAAGCCTGGGTACTCTCTTTAAAGCTAATGGTAACACCATTGGTGGAACTGTAACCTACAAAGTAGACGGAGTAACCGCAGGAACTGCAACCAAAGATAACTGGAGTAGCAAAAACGTTGCTTTAGGTATCGGTACTCATAAGGTAAGTATCATCGACAGTCACTTCTCTGCAAGCGAAGTTGAAGCAACTGTTACTATTACCGAAATGCAGCCGGTTCAGAAGTTTGAAGCAGTTGATAAGTATATTTACAGAGAACATCCTTATGGTGACTTAGGTGGTACTCAGTCCTTCACCATGACCTTAGGAGAAATCTTCAAGGCAACCGGTACCGGTACCATCAACAGCGCAACTGTAGAAGTAAAAGCTTCTGCTACTGCTTATGCAGAATCTGTAGCATCTCACAATTCCACTACTCCGCTGACTGTATCCATTCAGCCTAACACCTCTGACTGGACTAAGTCTGTGGTAACTCTGAACGGTAACGGTGAAGCAACCTTTACCATTACTGATAACGATTACTGTCTGACTGCTAAAGCAGTTGTGGGTGTATCTCCGTACTGGGCAGGTAACGTAGATAGCGGCGGTGTTGATACTGAAGGTAACAACGTTAACAATGGTGGTTACTACCAGTCCAACCACTATAGCTCCAAGAAACATAGAACATCAGCTGACTTAAAAATCGGTGCTGGCGATACAAAAGAAATTGTATTCAATTCCAGTGCAGGCGTTATCTCTTATGACGGTGTATACGGCTTATGCTTCGACTTAAGCGGTGCGGCTAACTTAAGAGTTCAGACCGCAAGCGGTTACTACGCTGATATCATCACACAATCCGGCGACTGGACTGATGACCAGGGCGCAGATGCTCCGCTGTATATTAAAAAAGGCGAAAAAGTTACCGTAACCAACCGGGGTTCTGCTGAGATTACCATTGTTTCTGGCAGTATGGCAACAGAATTGCAGAATGGTAATTACGATGATATGGACTTCTTCCCGTTGGTAAAAGCAAACACCTATGCAATCAATCCGAATTCCACTCTGATTCCCAATCCTGGTGATGCAGCGGATCCTGAAACACCCACACCTACTCCCACACCTACTCCTGGTGGCCAGGTAGAAGGCACTGTAACTGCACCGACCAGCTACCAGTGGAACTTTAGCTCAAAATCTTCTTGGGTTAATTTCGTCACGAATGGAACTTTTGATGGTGAAGCTATTTACTTCCAAGCAGGAAAGAACAATGTTGTTGAAGTTACAATCGGTGTTGCGGAAACTGGTGACTACAATGTTAATGCTATGTTAGCTTGTACTTCGCCTGGTTCCTTAATTTACGATGATGTTACTTTAACTACCGAGGATGGTCAGACCTTTACCTATGGAAGAAAGCTTGTTAATAATGGAGGTGGTTATGTAACAGCGCCTCAGACAGTGCATCTTGTAAAAGGTAATAGAACACTGACCTTTAAAGCAAACTGTACTTCCGGTAATGGTGTATTCTTGCGTGGTATTAAGTTAGTAAAATAATTTCTGATTAAGTCAACTGATGATATCATCAGTATCACAAAAAACGGACTGTCTTCGGACAGTCCGTTTTTGTATGGAATTTGGAAAAAAATGCCTCCCTTGTGTAAAGGGAGCCTTTTTGTATGGGAAATAAAATGGCTTCTCCTTGAGGGGAGGCTCCGCCGTAGGCGGTGGTGAGGT
>JAFYVF010000077.1 GCA_017549265.1 Clostridia bacterium | reverse complement strand
GCACAGCCTCACGAACCTGATGTAAACGCTCTGTTTCGTCTGTGTGACGTGCATAACATTCCCCTTGCCACCAACGTGGCAACCGCAGAAGTATTGATTCAGGGTCTGGAACGCGGCGACTTCGGCTGGCGTGATATTGTAAATCCCAAGCGGTAGGCAATGTTTTTTGCAGCCTGTCTTATTGCTTGGCTTTTTGGAATATTTTTATCAGGATATTTGGGTTCAAATATCCTGGTTTTTATATTACCTGCTTTTTTGATATGCCTTTTTATAGGCATCCGCCAACTGGTTGCAATCATAACCAAACGAAAAAATCCAATACCAAAAACGCTGCTCAAGATACTGATTTTACTGGTTCTTTCGGGATGCTCTTCCTTATGGTATCAGCATTATGAAGCCACACATTTTGAAAGAGCGGTTTCACTCTGCAAAGAAAATCCCGCATCCTTAACAGGGATAGTAGCCGGCGAGGTAAATCGATATAACGGCACCGATTATTGCACCCTTTCTTTGGAAGACGGCACAAAGGTATCGGTGAAAGTCCGAACCAAAAAATCCCTGATGCCCGGCGAAAAAGTCACCTTGCATGAACCCATGCTTTCCGCAATCCAACCTAAAAACCGGGAATCAGGACAAGTTCGTCGTCTTTTGGGAAATGACACGTTTTTATCTGCCACATTTCCCTACGAACCCACTATAACCTATCACGGAGTGGAAAACTATTGGCTGTACGGTTCCAAAACCCTGCGTAACCTTGCCAAAAACCATCTGAATGACCACTATCCCGCCGAAACTTCTGCCTTTTTAACTGCCCTTCTCAGCTCCGATAAATCCATGATGGCGGAAGATGTTTATCAGGAATTTATCAACACGGGAACTGTGCATATCGTGGTAGTTTCAGGAATGCATTTCTCCTTTTTGGCAAGTGCTCTGCTGATTTTTTTGGGTGCAGTTTGCCAAAGTCGCAGAAAACGTCTACTCATCACCCTTCCGCTTCTGGTATTATTTGCCTGGTTTACAGGCGGAACCATCCCTGTAATGCGGTCACTTATGATGATAGGGATTCTGTTTTGCTATGATCTTTTTTATATCAAACCAATGAAATCCTATGGAGTGGTGCTGGGGATTGCCTGTCTGTTTGTCACGCTGACACCCACCTTGGTATTCAGTCCCTCATTTTTGCTGACCTTCGGTGCAACCTTTGGCATTACAGCATTTTATGAACCCTTACTGCAACGTTTCCAAAAGATTCCCACCCAATATCTGCGAAACACCCTGGCGATGTATGTTGCGGTGCAGCCCTTTACTTTGCCTGTCATTCTGCTATACTTCTCACGGCTGCCCTTAGGCGCCGTTGTTGCAAACTTTCTGGTGGCACCCTTAGTATCGCCGATTCTCATGATGACGGTTCTGGGAATGGCTTTTTGCCATCTTCCTGTTGTTGGAAATCTTTTGCTTTGGAGCACAAATTTGATAACAAAGCTGTTTTTGGGGCTGATTCATTTGTCCGCGAAAATCAGCCGGCCGATGACAGTACCGCTAAAAGAAATGCCCTTTCTCATCTGGCTGTCCCTGGGTGTTGCTTTGTTCTTCCGTGTGAGAACTTCCGAAAAAAGAAAGCGGATGTTCACCGGAATTCTTGCAGCAATCTTTTTAACCATTGCACTGGTCAACACGGTGTTTCCCATTCCCGAAAACGAACTGACCGTGCGCTTTTTCGGTGCAAAAAACACCAATTCAGCTGTCATAAAAACCCCTGCAGACCGTCTGATTTTATACGGTAATTTGCAGGATATTGCCTACGGACGAGGCTCTGCTTACGATGAATATGCCTCTGTGGCAATGATCATTCTGACAGAACTTCCCGATTCTGAAAAAACAGCGGTTCTCCTGCAAGAATTGCCATTGTCTCTAATCATCTGCCCCAAAGAATATCAGCATCTTTTGGGCGACAGACAAAACACCCTTTTCCTAACGGAAAATCTTGCCACGCAGACAGACGGCATATATATCCGCCTGCTTGCCGACTCCCAAACCCTTTACGAAGCCGAGTTTTCTTACGAAGGACATCAATTCACATTTTCCCAAAATGCAGAGTATGTACTTCGTAATTCTCATAAAAATCCCGATAAAATCTGGATAATAAACTTCAAACGTTCCGGAAATGCCACCGAGAAAATCGCCAATATTTCCGATAATATCCGCATCATTTCCAAAAAAGAATGGCATCCCGATGCCAAACGATACGATAATTATTCCCTGTTGACTTTCCGTAAAAACGGTATCCGTTTTTACGGCACCGAGGAGCAAAATTTGATATGGAACTAAAGGAATTAAACCGCACCATCACCGAAAAACAGTTTTCCAATCTCTATGTTTTCTACGGAGAAGAAGACTATCTCAAAGAATTTTATGCGAACCGAATCATCCAAAGTGTGGTGGATGAGAATTTTGCCTGCTTTAATTTATTTCATTATCAGAATCTGCCTGATAAACAAGAGCTTCGAAACGCTCTGGAACAGCCTCCGATGATGGCAGAATACAAGGTGGTTTATTTAAACCAGACCGATGTAATGAAGGCTCCTGCCGATTTTCGGGATGCCCTTACGGAGCAAATGAAAAATTTAGCCCCCTTCACCATTTTAATCATCCGTGAAACTGCTGTAGACAAGCGTTCCGCCATTTGGACTACCGCCAAAAACCAGGGAGTTACCGTGGAATGTAACTACCCCAGCCCGTCAGATATGCGTGCATTTATCAACCGTGAATTTACAAAACGGCAAAAGAAAATTCCTGCTTCCTTGGTGGACAAAATTTTAAATGAAGCAGAGCCCAATATGTATGCCACAATCAATCTTATCGACACCGTTTGTGCCTATCTGCAAGATACCGAAACCGTCACGGAACAGGTGCTGAATCAGTTTATGCAAAAATCCATGCAGGCAGTCATTTTTGACCTGTCGGAATTTTTGGTAACAGGTCAAAAGGAAAAGGCATATCAGTTACTTAATCAACTGAAATTAACTCCTTCCAAAACCCCTCCGCAAATGATTTTTACCCTGCTTTCCCGCCACATTTCGGGAATGTATCTGGCGAAAGTGAGCCAGGAGGAACGCATTCCAACCGCTGAAATTAAACCGTTACTTGGCAAAAATGTGCCTGATTTTGTGATTACAAAATATCTGAGGCAAGGAAAAAATATTCCTATCTCCAAACTGGAACAGCTGATTATTTTCTGCTCGGAAACCGATTTTAAACTAAAAAGCGGTCAGATATCAGACCCCTACTTAGGTATTTACACGTTATTTCTAAAATTCTGGTCTCTCTGAAAACAGTAAGGATGAAATCTATGAAAAATCCCTTTCGTGTCTGTCCCTTTTGCGAACATCCTGCTCCCAAAGGGGACTTTTTATGTTCCAAATGCAGAACTTTAATTCAAGAATACCGCAAAACACCCAAATGCGTCATTTGCGGTCAGGATAAAGGAAAGCTTCCCCTTTGTGAGGAATGTGATAAAAAGTTACCACCCTTTCGTCTTGCAATTTCCTGCTATTATTACGACGGTGTGATGAAAGACGCCCTGCTAGCTTATAAATTGGGACACCAATTTTACAAAGCGAAAGGGTTTGCCATGCTGATGGCGGAAACCCTGAAAACTTACCACATCACTCCCGATGTGATAGCTCCCGTCCCAACCGGTGTGAAATCCTTTGCCAAAATGGGGTATAACCCTGCCCTGGAAATGGCAATTCCCTTAAAGAAAATCTTAAAAATTCCGCTTTCTGGCGGATTTCTCAGAAAGAAACTTTTTGCCGTCCGTCAATCCGCCTTAAACGGAAAGGAACGGGTGGCAAACGCCAAGAAAAGCTTTACCACGCTTCCCCACCGCAAAAAGAAGCTGCAAGGCAAGACCGTTCTTTTGGTAGACGATGTGTACACCACAGGCTCCAACGCAAAAGAATGCAGCAAACTCCTGCTCGGTATGGGCGCAAAAGATGTGTATGTGCTCACCCTTTTGGGCAATGCCAAACGGTAATTTTTTGGTGTTTCTTTTGGTATTTGTTAATCATTCCCTTTAAAAAAGCAATTTAAAACATCCATAAAATCAAAAAAATTGCAAAAAAATAAAATTTTTCTTGCTTTTTTAAAAATTGTATGCTATAATGTTTTCTGTCCGTAAACGGACATATCGGGATATAGCGCAGTTTGGTAGCGCGCTTCGTTCGGGACGAAGAGGCCGCAGGTTCAAATCCTGTTATCCCGACCAAAAGAAAATGGGTAACACCGCAAGGTGTTACCCGTTTTTTTGTAACAGGATTTGAACCTTAAGAAGCTGAGCGACGTCAAGAAAACCGTTTGGGGAACGGTTTTTCGCGAAGTTGGTGCGCAAGGCGGGTACCGAAAGGCATCGCCTTTGGGTCGCCGAGCAATCAGGACGCCAACGGCGGCTGTATCCTGTTATCCCGACCAGAAAAAACGACAGTAATCGATAGATTACTGTCGTTTTTTCATCGATATAAATCTCTGCGAGATTTTCGGTATGTTCCTTTGGACCTCGATATGCCTTACGGCTCGATATGTTGCCTTAAGGCAACGAGATTTATATTATATCGAGTTTTGAGCGAAACGAAAAACATATCGATTTTGCGAAGTAAAAATATCGAGCAAACGAAGTTTGCATATCGACTTTTCAAGATAAGTACTTATGTTGACCATCTAACACTCTTCATTTTAAGGAATTGATGAGTAAATCCTATAAGAAACTCAAACCAAAAGAAAATGGGTAACACCGCAAGGTGTTGCCCGTTTTTTTTGTAACAGGATTTGAACCTTAAGAAGGCAAATCTCCTTTTTATTGACTTTTTTTGCGATTTATGCTAAAATGTTTTTTAATGATGCGTAACCGATATTAACGTACATTTTATTCAAAAGAGGGTAAAAAAAGGAGAATCATGATGTCCCACACAGAAAAAACCAAAAAAAGCAAATGGATATACGGATTACTCATTCTTCTAATCTGTGCAGAATGGGCCTTATGTCTTTGTTTCAATCCGATATATCTTCATATCCAAAACGGTGTGCAAGTGCCCGCAACCGTGATTGGACCGGGGCAATACTCTTGGGAAACGCAGGTTTCCTATCAGTATGACGGAAAAACTTACGAATGCTTGTTAGATGATCACAGTGAATTCAATATATACACACCGAAGGAAAATGATGTTGTCGATCTGTATATCAACAGTCAGGCTCCCGACAAAATAATTCCCCATCCGTTTACCGTGGTGTTACAATGGATAAAACCGCTAAAAAACTTCGTTTTTCTGATTTCTGTTGTAATTTTGTTTGCCGTTCGGAACAAAAGCAAAAGTAAAATAGAAAGCCGAAATATCGAAGTGGACAGAGCATATCTGACGGATTATTTTATGAAAAGAGAATTACTGTCCATACTGTTGATTACAGCTGTTGCAATGGTGAACATCATTCCTTTGCTGGACTGGAGTTCATTTTTGGCCCCTTATATACTGATGATTTTCATCTGCTTATACAACATAGGAAAATCCACATATCATATCATCCGTTTGATAAAGGATGATCACTACTTAACGGTCCAAAAAACGTCATTTCTGGAAAACCATTTCGATCCGGGGACTGGAGAGGAGTACGGAACATATGTAATCACTACCAAAGATGGTGAATTTGCGGTACCCAAAAAACTCACCCACTTGAATCCGGGAGACACTGTATTACTGGTCGGTTATCCTGACGATCAAGTCTATCGTTTGCTGTTAGCTCTGACCCATAAAGCTACCTGCGATATTGTTAGCGATTCTGCAAGAAATGAGAACAGCACACCTCAAAAAAGAAGATTCCTTCTCACTGCAGTGCTCTTTTTGATTGCGGCATTTTGTGCGGGAGATCTGATGGACCATTACAAAAAAACGCATCCTACATACGTCTACGACCAACAAATTGTCTCCCGTGATAAAACCACAATTTCCGACCCCAAAAAAGATCCGGCTGACCCAGTCAATACAAAACAGGAGTTTACGGTGGATCTCACCGCAAGAGGCGAAGTAGCAGAAGATGCCGCTGAGATTACCGAAAAAACAGTGATCATAAACAATCACAGCTACACACTTCCGGTGCATTACTCCGAGCTGATTGACAACGGTTGGAACCTACCGGAAGGCTACACCTTTGTCAACCGTTATCAACCGAACACAACTACGCAACTGGTAGGCTTTTTCTTAGAAGACGGCAACGGTGGCAAATTACTGATTGGTCAAGCAAAAAATCCTACCGATGAGGAAGTCGGTTTGGAAAACTGTTTGATAGGGTCTCTTAGTTGCAACAATGTCAACACAGTAGATTTTGTGTTACCGGGCGGTATCACGGCAAACAGTACTGCCGCTGATGTGATTGAAATCTTCGGTAATCCCGAAGATTCGGAGCACTTTGCCTGGGTATCCTTTGACGAAGACACTCTCATATACCATGAAAACGTTGCTTCCGGTGTGTCGTTTTACTTTAATTTTGAATCTAACGGAAGGATCAAAAGTTTTTCTGTGACCGATGAATCCCTTAGTACAGATTCTCAATCGCCCATGTCTTTCTTCCGTGAAATCCAACCGGTTATTATGGATCCGCATTCGCTTTCAAAATAACAGTATCCGTGATAAGCAGATTCCAATACGATCTTCCAAAATAAAAAACTCCTACGGCAAATGTTGCCATAGGAGTTTTTTTGAGACTTGAATCTTAGAATTCAACGTCGATGGTTGCTAAAATGTCACCATCTTCTTCGCAAACGTTGATGATAACTTCAGACAGGTTGGGAGCTTCTTCTTTGAAGGGAGCAAACGCTGTTTTCATAGTGTCAGTCATACCGTCGTAAATTTCCTGCATCTGAGCTTTGTTTTCTGCGGGGATATTGTTCATGCCGTTAATCAGGCACTCAATAATAATGGTGGTGCCTTCTACTCTCATGGTGCAATCACATTCCATGCCACCAGAGCTCTGTTCAAAGCCCATTTTCATACCATCCAGGAACTCACCCTTATACTTTGCAACAACAGCTTCCAACTGAGCATCGTTGCCGCTGGTTACGGGAGCGGTTTCAACTTCGGGAATGGTGGTTTCAGGTGCGGTTTCACCTTCGGTGATGGTGGTTTCAGGTGCGGCTTCAGGTGCGGTTTCGGGAGCTTTGGAATCGTCCGCTTTCTGGCAAGCACAAAGACCCATAACCATCATCATTGCAAGCAACACACACAGAATACTTTTCATTGTTTTTTTCATTAGAAAATCTCCTTTCTGATTCTAATAAGTGTATTATAGCACAAGCGATTTTATTTTTCAAGTATTTTTAGAATTTTTCACAACCCAATATCACGAGAATTCGAAGAAAGAAAATTTTTTTGGGGAATAAATCCGATGTACCACAAATATTTTGCATTTTCTATTGAAAAATGCCGAAAAGTGTGTTATGATGATAAAAATAATTGTTTTGATAATGAACACCAAAAACAAAAGCGGAAAGGATATTATTATGTTTCGAACCGTATTTTCCTTAGCACACGAGAGCAAAAGAACCAAAACCATATTGTTTTCAATGTTGGCATTCTTTTTTGCTCTGTGCCTGTTTACCTCCTTTTACTATAACAACTCCCTGCTTTTGGGCAGTTTAGAAAAATTCGACAACGACGATGTGAAGTACTTACGGAGTGCACAAACACTTTTGCAAACCGGTAAACTTACTTATAACTATCCTCCCACCCCCACCTGTTTTATTATGCCGGGGATTGTACTGATTATCACCCCATTTGTTGCCTTATTCGGATTGGAAGGTGCGATTATTCCCATCAGAATTCTGTTTGCTCTGTTGCAGACGGTAAGTTTACTGATGATATTTCTGATTGCAAAAAAAGTCTGCAACTCTAAGGTTGGGCTGTTTGCAGTG
>JAFYVF010000076.1 GCA_017549265.1 Clostridia bacterium | reverse complement strand
TCCTTTTTTGTGATATATTTATTTATTATTTTTTTTGAAGGAAAGATTTTGCTGTTTTGGGGAGTTTGGGATAGAAGAGTAAGGTGATTGCCACAAACACAATCAGATAGCATCCCATTCCCAAAAACAGTTGGGGAATCAAGTTTACAATCAGTAAAAATCCTGCAGTAATTGCTAATACATATAAAAATTCTTTTAAATAGGAAAGGTTTAAAATCTCTTTTAAATGATGTCCCTCCAAAACAAACCAAACAGCCATTGTGAAAAGAGAAGCATATGAAATTGCTTGGGGAGTATGGAAAAGGAGTTGCGCCACATAGTTTGATACAAAACCGAGGGCTAAAATGAGTAAGCTGTTTTTGAAAAACCGAAAATTTTCATTTAAGATTTTCACAAAAGTGAACATCACCACGGAGATGGCGCCTGTGTATAAAATGCAGGGGAGTATAATTTTTAAGTAAATTACCGAGCCGGTATATTCCGGCAGGAACCATCCGATAAACGCTACCAATGGATAGTATAGCACCAAAGAGCCTCCGATAATGGCACAAACCCCTGACAAAATGGTGTTGTAATTTTTGCTGATAGCTTCCTTGCTCGATTTTTTTAACATAGGGAACATCACAATGGCCAAAGATGCCACCATGGTGGAAATTAAGGTTACCAGATTATAAGGGAAAGCATACATCGCATAGGTTTCAATGGAGTATAGCATACTGACAAACTGGCGGTCCAGCATATGAATCAAATGGGATACCTGATAAGCCAAAGTCAGCACAATCCCTGTTCGGAATAAATCAACAATTGGTTTTCTCTGCACAGAGAGGGGGAGTTTTTTACCAAAGGTAATTTTGCGGTAAATCACAAGATACCAAAGGAGCATCAGCAAGTCGGCTATTACTAAGAACAAAAGATAAAAGCGGTAAGAAATTTGCCAATGAAATCCGGTGTGGCAAAGGAGTAATGCCAATACGAAAATTGTTTTAAAGACGGAGAGGGTCAGATTTTTTAGGGCGTACTCCCGGAATCGCTTGGTTGCCTGCGATAAAAACTGATAATAAGAGGTCAAATTGATGGCAACAAGGTCAATCCCCAGCATCCAGAGAATAAAGCGATAGTCCGAGTTGGCAACAAATATTCCGCTTACGCAAACAATTCCACCCACAATCAACTGCATCGCCATATAAAAACGGGAATAGGTGCGCATTTCTTCTTTGGAAAGACTTTCATAGTTGTTTCCGGCAAACCGCAGCAAAATTCCGTCTACAAAACCGAAATGAAGCAGAGCGGTATACCCTAAGTATAGTGTAAAAATGCGAAACAATCCGTAATCGGTTACATTTAAAATTTTGGGAAGAAAAATACTGGTCACAATGCTTGCCGCCAGAGAGATTCCCTGAGAGAACGCAACGTGCAACATATTTTTTAGGACGTTAGATTTCTTCGACATCTTTTTTGAAAACCTCAATGTTATGATTGGATTTTTGTTTTTCGGGAGGGAGTTCCTTTCTCCATTCTCCGTATAAATTGGTGAGATATTGGTCATATCCTTGGGGAGCTGGGTAGGTTTTTCCCAGAAAAGTTACATCCACGGCGTTTGAAAATACGCAGGACGGCAGGATTTCACCTGTTCCGTGGCAACACCATGCCACACAGCCCACATAAGTAGGAGGGTATTTTTGGGATTTCTCAGCCATATTGCAAAGCTTCTTTTGAAGTCGCTTCCAGCCAAAGGCTTTTCCTGTGATATGAATACCCCAAAGGATGAAGCGTTTGATGCCTTTTTTCTCAGTTTGGAAAGAGGGCGCATTGGCACAGATTAAAAAACGTTTGTAAAGCTCTGCTCGAAATGTTTGGAAGATTGCTCTTTTTTTGTTGGAATGCCAGCGGTCAATCGGAAAAATATCTAAGGCAATGCCCAGTTCTTCGCCAAATTCATAATTCCCTTCTCTTAAAAGGGTTGTGGTGTCGGATAATTTTGCATAGGGCATTCGCCAGGTTTCGGATGTTACTCGGGAAAGCAGACGATATTTAGCATGAGGATGGTGCTCTTTATATAATGTTAAGAACTTATCGTAGTCTTCTCTTGGCATCATCACATCGCAATCGTCATCCCAGGGAACAAAGTTTTGGTACTTCACGGCACCGATTAAGGTTCCGTTAGACAAAAAGAAGGAAAGATTGTGTTCTTTGCAAAAATCGGCAAAATGGGATAACAGTTCTGCCAGATGGGATTGGATTTTGGTAATCTCGGTGATTTGTTGCAAAAGCTCACTTCCTTTTTCGGGTTATTTCAGCAACAGTTTACTGAGCCAAAATAATTGATGGCGTTGCAGAAAATGCTTTAGATGCATTTTTCTGCCTTGTTTATCTTTTTGGTCGAATGTTGCAGAGTGGATAGCTTGTTTGATGTAATCAGGTGCGGTGATTTGCTCCCATTGTTTTTTGAAATACTTTCTATCACAGCCCGAACGGAATAAAAACCGTGTTGCCGTATCTAACTGGGCAACCACGAAACGGTCAAATTGCTCGCCGATACAAGGATGAAGGGGAACAATCTGTTCCCAATAATAGTTTAGCAGAATGGAGAAGCGTTTCAAAGCCAATCGGTCGCCGGTATGCGAAACAGAGTTGCTTCTCACATAATACAAATAGTTGACATCACTTTCCACACTGATTTTCTTTGCCAAAAGCATGGCATGAACAAATGCAAGTCCGTCTTCTCCTATTAGAATATCAGATGGAATTTGCGATTGACACGGTGTAATGATATCTTTGCGGAAGACCTTCCCGATAAGTGATTTCGGAAAGGTGAAGTCTCCCTTGGGAGACATCAGTAGTTGAGGCAGAATCGTATTTTCAGTATCTTCTAAATTGTAGTGTCCATCTTTCACCAAATTTTGAAGTTGCTTTATTCCTTTGGGTGTGTATTGCCGAATCCCGAATATGACAATGTCGGAACTGTGTTCTTCAAACGCATCGCGACACTTTTTGAGCACATCGGGTTCTAACATATCGTCACTGTCCAAAAACAGAATATATTTACCTGTTGCATTGGTAAGTCCTGTGTTTCTGGCACCGGTGTGACCTTTGTTTTCCTGATGAAATACTTTGATGCGGGCATCTTTTTTTGCCAGTTGCTTTAAGATTTCATAGGTATTGTCGGCAGATCCGTCATCTACCAATAAAAGCTCAAAATCTACCTCAGTTTGGATGAGTACACTTTGGATGCAGTCTTTGATGAATTCTTCGCTGTTGTAAGCAGGAACGATGACTGAGAACAATGGATACTTACTCATAATAGTTACCTTACCCTATTTCAAAAAATTTTAAAGCACTCAGCGAACCTCTGGTTCCACCGATAAATAAAAGTATCAAGCTAAATAGAAGCACCACACATTGGATGGAAACCACCTTAAATCTGCCTGTGGGCTTTTCACCGTTTTTTTCTAATACAATCATCAGTGTTGGCATGATTAAAATCGGAACTACATGACCGATACAACGGTAAAAAATGGAAAAGTCGTAACAACATATGATTGCGAATAAACTTCCGATTCCTGCAGCAATGTAATAGGAGCTCAATTCCAGATATTGCTTTTTTATAGTTTTGAATTTGATAACGAGAAACAGGAAGAAGATAATATAAATTCCGCCCATCAGATATTCCCAGATATCATAATATCCGGAGTCGGTCAGGTAATTTGTGGATTTTTCAAATACACTTTCCAGCTTGTAGCGGAACAGCACAATTGCCGCTAAGAACATCACACCGATTCCCAATAGGATGAACAATTTTTTTGCAGGGGATTTCCGTTTGTCGAAAACAGAGGCTAAAATGCGGATTGCAAGAACAATCAGCGCCATATCGTGCATAAACACAGCGATAATATACAAGGGAATATGCAAAATGGGGTTTTTCTTTTTTTCCACCGTTTCCCGATAAAAACAAAAGAAAATCATGGAAAGAGCCAGCATCATGCGGATACCGCCGATGACGGAGATGTAAATGGAGCCACTCATCAAAAAGAACAGGGCGATGGCAAAATTCTGCCGTGAAATCGAAAACCGTTTTCTGGATTTTTCCAACGTGTAAAAAATCAACGAGTAGGAAATGATTGCCGAAATAAAAGGCAACAGCTCTACAATCCCCGTTTTCCCGATGAACCAAAAGTAAATTCTGGATGCAGGCACGGAGGAGGTGACCACCAGAGTTTCGTAAAAATCCGGAAAACTGAAGGTTGCATACCACCGCATAAAGTCGTATGTGCGATACAAATCGGCGGTGATATAGGGCAGATAAAAGAATCCCATACCGCCTAACAGCAACAGATACAACCGCAATATGTTTTTGCACTTGATATTGGTAAAGGCAATCAGCAGGCACATCATAATCAATATGTA
This sequence comes from Clostridia bacterium, assembly GCA_017549265.1. Classification (GTDB taxonomy): domain Bacteria; phylum Bacillota; class Clostridia; order UMGS1840; family UMGS1840; genus SIG452. The sequence goes on along the minus strand of JAFYVF010000076.1, from coordinate 22,642 downwards.
GCTGTAGATACTGACGCCAATCAGTCGCTCAACAAGAAACATAGGTGCATCCTTTCATGGTTTGGATTGGGTTATCAGAGAAGATTGCGGTAAGTCATCACCGATTGTTCGGCAACTTTTTTTTCTTCAAAATTGTCTTCAATCAATCTTCTCGCATTTTCGGACAGCGTTTGGTAACCGTCCCGATCTATTATGGCTTGCTTTATGGCAAGGGCAATATCTTCTTTGGAGGTTTTGCAACCAAAACCGCATTGTTCTTCGCTGACAATATGGGAAAAACCGGTTCCTTCGGTCACAATCACGGGTAATCCGTGAGCTAAGGCTTCTAACAGGCCCATCGGCATTCCTTCACTGCGGGAGGTCTGGATAAAATAATCGGAAGAAAGAAAGGCTGTTTCCTTTTCTTCTGCCCATACTTCGCCTTGCAGAGAAACCAAATCGGAAATTTGGTAGCGTTCAATCAGCTTCTCTAATTCCTCACGGGAAGGGTCTTCGTTGGGTCCGTGAATTGTCAGAGTCGTGTTGGTTGCTCGCATCAAATCTTTTTGCAGATTGATGGCACCAAGAAGCAAATCAAATCCTTTGATGGTAAGTTCCAGACGACCTATATAAAGAAGTTTGATGTTTTTAGAAAGGAGAGTTGATTTAAACTGTTTTGGAAGTGTGATACCGTTTGGTAATACCAACGAAGGATAAGAAAATGCGGACTGTTCCTGCTCCCGACGGGATAAATATTGAATGGAAACGGCATTTTTTAAAAAACTACCAAACAGTAACAGGTTCGCCGTCCATTTTTTAAGGCGTTTTTTTTGCTGTGCTGTTTTGGTCAAACAACCGTGAGGAATCACAAGGTAGGGAATTTGTTTTTCTTGAAAAAATCTTGCAAGCTTTAAAAAGGCAGGGCGGTATACCTCGTGAAAAATTACCAGGTCAGGTTTTCGGAAGAGGTCGGGTATTTTTTTACTCCAAAAGTCTTCCAAACAGAATGTGGGTACAGAATCTACCGGTTCTCCGGTTAGGTTTATGATGCCAACATCTGCAAACTCTCTCTGGGAGTTTGCCATCTTCGGCACTGCAATATTCACACCGCCAACAACGGCGGTTTCGATATGTGCGATATGTAAAAGTACCATAGGAATTCTCCTAAATGTTTGTATCATCCCGATGGATTCTTTGTTGCAGAGTCAAAAGAATTTCTTCATCTTTTTGGATATCAAACTTTCTGGCAAAACATTTTTCGGATTGTGCCAAAAGAACATTTTTGTCTGCCGATAAAAACGTTTTAGGGCTTGCTTTGTGTTCGCTCCAATCAATATAGGTGAGATTAGGTTGATTGGTGTTTCGGTAGGAGCTTTTCATAAACAGGGATTGAAATAAACATTCATCCGAACAGATGGAGCCTTGAAAGAATTTTTGTAAGTCAGGGGTGCTGTCGTAAAGTGATACCAGTTCCTGAAGACACTCTCCTGTCAGACACCACCAGTTGCTTCCGTAGTATAAGGGCAGAGGAGCTTTTCGTCGGAAGAAGGGGAATGTATATGACATACCGCCTGTCAACAGGTAATATATTTTCCGAAGACAGCGTGCCCCGAAGGTATTTTTTCGTAGAAACTTTCGGTGAAACAACTGATTCCTTTTTTCAAAATTTTTATAATATGGGCTGGACTCATTTAAAATATCAATAAAGTTTGTGCCGTTTTGTTGGGTAAGATATTTTTTAATTTCTTGTTGTGACCAGAGCGGAAAATCCTGACCGCTTAAGTTGAACACATAATCAGGTTGTTTTTTCAATGCATAGTGGCATAGTGTAAGTTGTGCTTCGCAAATGGAAAATTCTCCCCAACCTACCGAGATGGATTCTTCATAGGGAATTACAGTGACATTTTTTTGCAGGGTGAGTTGAGGTACACATTCTCGATAGTTTGTTTTGTCCCAATGAAGAAATACTTGGCTTCCGTCACGGCAAAGCTCTTTGGTTAAAAGGTTGACCTGATGGGGATTTTTATGACATAAAATCAAGTAGGCATTTTTCATAAGGAATCTCCTAATGGTTGTTTTCTCATCAATTTTGAGAACAATTTTTTTCTGATTCCGTGGGGCAACAATACCGTGCCTCCGAATCGGACGGTAATATTTACAAGATACTGCCATAGGGAAATCAGTTTCTTTTTCCGAAGCAGTTTTTCCATTGTTACAGTGTTTTTAAAATAAGCCCAACCGTCACGCCGTTTTAACATATGGGCATCTGCCCGCACCAGACAACCGGTGTGGGGAAGATTGTGAAACAGATAACCTTCTGCTAACAACTTCGTCCAAAGGTGATAGTCTTCAAAACCCGGATGATGGGGATAACTTCCCACGTTCAGCACGTGTTCTTTTTGAAACAGCACTGTTACGTGGTTCATGGGATTGGCAAATTTTAATTTATGCAGAATGTCTTTGTGACATTCGGGTACCATGCGGTATCGGATAATATGGTCCGGAGTTTCTTCAAACTCGGCAATCTGAGTACCAACCACGCTGATTTCGGGGTGTTTGCTCATAAAAGCCAGTTGCTGTTCCATGCGGTCAGAAACGGCAATATCATCGGTATCCATTCGGGCAACCAGCTCTTCTTTGCAAAAAGCGAGACCTTCTTTTAAAGCAAGTCCCAAGCCTTTGTTTTCTTCTAAGCGGACGATTTGGAATAATTCGGGCGCTTGATTTTTAAACTCATCAATTACACGGTCTAATTCTTCGGTTAAAGGGCCGTCACATACGATGACAAAGTCGGAAGGGGGCACGGTCTGATTGAGCATACTTTCCACAGCCACCCGAAGGTGTGTTGGCTGTTCTTTATGATATACCGACATCAGCACCGAATAGTTCAACTATTTCACGCCCTCTCTTTTAAAGATTACACGTAATGTTTTTACAATAATTTTGGTATCTAACCACAAACTGCGGGATTTAATATATTCCATATCATACACAATTTTTTCTTCCGGAAGCAAATCATAACCTCCGTTGATCTGAGCAAGTCCGGTGAGACCGGGTTTTACGGTCAGACGGTTGGAAAAACCGTGGATATATTTTTCGAATTCATCATAGAAGCACCGGCGTTCCGGTCGTGGACCTACCACGCTCATATGCCCTAATAAAATGTTCCACATCTGGGGGAGTTCGTCCAAACGGCAACTGCGGAGTTTTTTGCCGAGTTTGGTACAGCGGGGGTCATTGGTGTCTGCCCAAACGGGGACACCGTTTTCGGCATTGTCTATCATCGTACGGAATTTCAACATTTGAAACGGTTTCCCGTTTTTTCCGATGCGTTCTTGTATGTAGAATACTTTACCCGGAGAATCCAATTTCACCAACAGGGCAATCACCAGCATTGCCGGCAACATAATAATGCCGAAAATCAAAGCGAAAAGAATGTCGAAAAGTCGCTTAATTGCACAAAAACCAAACCCGCCGGCGGGTTTGGTTTTTTCAATCTGATATGTTTTCTTGGGTTGCTCGTCCGTTGGAATCACAGGAAAAACGCTTTTATCAGATACGTTCATTACCATGCACTGTCCTTAAAAATAGTCGTTTGGTGAGCTGTGGCTGACCGGCAAGGGCCAGCCACAGCAATACGTTAGATTTACTGTTCTAATGCTTTCCAGTCGATATCTTCTCTCATGCTGGGCCAGTTTTCGTAAACGGAGCCTTCGCTTCTGTCGTAATCATGACCATTGGTAGCTTCAACGATTGCCAGGTGATACCAAGCATCCTGCGGGTTGTCGGGCCAGGTAGCTGCGTCTTCATGTGCACCTTCGTGGTGTAAGAAACGGTTTAACATACGGTTTACGATGGTAACAGCTTCTGCACGAGTGATAATCTGGTCAGGACAGAAGGTGCCATCTTCATAACCGGTAATCCAGCCTTTTGCCACAGCGTTTGCAATATAAGCTTCTGCCCAGTGGCCGGAAACATCGGTAAAGTTATGAGTAGCATCGGTAATCATAGTGTCTAAACGGGAAGCGATGGTTGCGAATTCTGCTCTGGTAATGGGAGCATCGGGACGGAATGTGCCATCTTCGTAACCGGTTAAGAAACCGCCGTTGATTAAAGTGGAAATTGCAGTGTTAGACCAACGGTCGTCATCTATATCGGTGAAGCCATTGGTTTTTGCAAGGAGTTCATTTCGCATATTGTCTTTTAAAAGACGGAAGAAAATAGTTGCCACTTCTTCACGGGTGATGGGGCTTTCCGGTCTTACATTACCTTCGGGATAACCGATGATATATGCAAAGTGGTCTGTATCGTTTAAATTGGACGCACTCTGATTTCTTACAAATTTACCATAAAGATTCACATTTTTGGTCAGGGTGAAATCAGCAGTTACTTTGTTCACCAGTTCTTTTTCGGTATACCAACCGTTGAAGGAATAACCATCCTGATAAGGAATGGGTAAATCGGATAAAGAAACGGTTGCACCTGCTGCTTTGATTACAGAATTGCAGTCAGCGGTTTCACCGTCCACAAAGAAGTTTACTGCATATTTGATTTCTTCGGGAGCGGGAGTGCTGGTGGGAATGGGGGAGCTGGTGGGAATGGGACGGTTACCTTGTTCGGTAACGGTTGCGATTGCAGTTGCATATTCGGGATTGGTCTGATAGGTAATGGTTAAGGTGGTGGTATCGCCGGTTGCCACGGTGGTACCGGTTAATTTCCCTTGCACAATATGAGTGCCGTAAGTGGTAGTGCCAACATTCGGCAGGGTCAAAGTGAAGTTTGATAAATAGGTGTTGATATTGGCAAACAGGTCATTTGCTACCACATATCCGGGACGGCCTGCAGCTTCGGTTCCTACAATGGAGAAGGTGATGGATAAGGTTTTGGTGTTGATGCCATTGGTTACACTGCGGGTATCGTTACCGAAAATCAGTTTGGCGTTATCATCAAATCCCACCATCTGATTGTCCACCAGAAATTCTGCAGGAATGGTAACGGTGTTGGGATAAATAATTTCCGCAGTGAAAGAACCGGTTACCTGCATTGCTTGCAACTGGGCATTTAATGCATCGATTCTGTCGGAAGGACCTGCGTAGTTTAAAATGGAAATCCAGTTGTTGTAATAATCATTGAATTTTGCGCGAACAGGATCCATATTCAGAACACATCTGAAATCAAATGCAGGGAAAGCTTCTGAATCGGTTTTGGACACGGAAGCTTCATTGGGGGTGGATTCTGCCATAGGGGTTCCTGCAGAGGTTACCTGAAGATTTGCGGTAACATCCACATTGTCGGTGTAGCTTGCTGCAAAAGCGGTGCTTCCCAATTGGAACAGCATCATCACAGCCAGTAACACACTGAAAGTTTTTTTCATCATCATGAAACGCTCCTTTATATGATTTTGTAATTTATGACAGCAATTTTTAGACTTTATTTGGGATAATACTCTTCGATTAACATCGCCCGTTTAACTTGTTTTTCTTCTTCGTATATACTTCGGATTTCATCCACCAAAGAAGTATCTTGCCCGTTGGCAATGAGGGCGGTTTCCAGTTTGGCTAACAGTGCGTTCATTTCGGCATCACATTCCGCTTCTAAAGCGGTGCCCCAGCCAATGCACTTTTGCGCCATCTGAAACCGTGCGGTTAAGGTTTTTTCCGACGACGGTTTGGACCGCCATTCATTTTTACCCTGGCGAATCAGTGTATCCAGACCGGTAAGATATTTCGCTTTTAATACATAAAATTCTTCAATCAACTCATCCACGTCGGTATATTTTGCAGCAGACGATTCACTTTGCTCAGAATTGGTTTCTTCTGCACGCTTTTTTGCTTCCTCAAAAAGTTCTTCAGTTTGCTCGGGAGTTAATTCTCCTTCTTTTAATTTGCGGTGGTCTCGCTCGTTCAAAATTTCTGTGTTGGAATCAGGAAGTGCTAAAATCGTTTCATGAAATTTTTCGGTTAATTCTCTGTGCTTTTGTTCCAGACCGTCTTCTCCTTGCTGATTTGCAAGAAGGATGGCGTCAATGGTTTTCTGGTTGTGACGGTAAATATGAATTCCGCCGATTACCAATATAAGTAACACAGCAAGAAGAACGGACAGTATAATCCATCTTTTTTTTCGGTTTGTTTTTTTCTTTTTTTCCCGTTTTTCTTTCAAAGGGAAAAACCTCCTCTTGCATCTATGCAATTTTTGTGAATATCGGTAATGAAAAACAGCAAAAAAGGTGCACCAATTCAATACTATTATACAACTAAAAAAAAAGAAAGTCAACCTTTTCTGGGAAAATGTGGTTTTTTCTTGGAAAACTGTACAGTATGACAAATGGCAGACATAAAATACTGTTGAAATTGTCTTGCGTTTTCCACAGAAATCAGGTTTTACACAGCAAATCTGAGGAATTCTTTGAAATTTAGAAGAAAGTGCAACATGATAAAGACCATGTTATTTCATCACGGACATTCCGAAAATATCAATGGGGGCGTAGCTATTCTTACTAAAAAAAACTTGACAATTTGGTGTTGAAAGCGTACAATAGAGAAACTGATATTGAAACCAACCTGTCAAGGAGATGTAACCCAATTGAAATCGTATGAAATTATTGCGGAAATTGATGGAAAAATCGACCGCATTGTGGTGGATGCCGAAACCAAGACCGAAGCCAAAAAGCAGGTAAAAGCAATGCATCCCGATAAAAAAGTGGAATTTGTGATGGTAAAACAAGTGGTATAAGAGCATAAAAAAAGAAACCGTTCTGAAAACGGTTTCTTTTTTTATGCTTTTCATATTATTTATCTAAAGTTTTCATGGTGGGGAACAAGAGCACATCACGGATTGCTAAAGAATCGGTCAGGAGCATACACATACGGTCGATACCGAAGCCGATACCGCCGGTGGGAGCCATACCGATTTCCAACGCATTCATAAAGTCTTCGTCGGTGGTGTTTGCTTCTTCGTCACCTAAAGACAGTAATTCTTCCTGTGCTTTGAAACGTTCTCTCTGGTCGATGGGGTCGTTTAACTCGGAGTATGCATTTGCCATTTCCCAACCGTTCATAAAGAACTCGAAACGTTCCACATAGTCGGGATTTTCGGGTTTCTTTTTGGTTAAGGGAGAGATTTCCACGGGATGATCCATTACAAAAGTGGGCTGAATCAAGTGGTCTTCTACGAATTCTTCGAAGAATAAGTTTAAGATGTCGCCTTTTTTGTGATGTTTTTCAAATTCCACGTGGTGTTCTTTTGCCACAGCCTGTGCTTCTTCCTGAGTGTGGATTTCATTGAAATCTACGCCGGAATATTTTTTCACAGCGTCTAACATGGTGATTCGTTCAAAGGGTTGTCCTAAGTCCATTTCGATGCCGTTGTACACGATTTTGGTGGTGCCCAAAACTTCCTGTGCCACATGGCGATACAGGTTTTCGGTCAAGTCCATCATGCCGTGATAATCGGTGTATGCCTGATATAATTCCATTAAGGTGAATTCGGGGTTATGACGGGTGTCAACACCTTCGTTACGGAATACTCTGCCGATTTCGTAAACTCGTTCCAAACCGCCAACAATCAGACGTTTTAAGTATAATTCCAGAGAAATACGGAGTTTGAATTCTTCACCCAATGCATTGGAGTGCGTTAAGAAGGGACGTGCAGCAGCACCGCCCGCATTGGAAACCAGCATAGGAGTTTCCACTTCCAAAAATCCTTGTCCATCTAAGTATTTACGGATGGTGGAGATGATTTTGGAACGTTTGATAAAGGTGTCCTTTACGTCACGGTTCATAATCAGGTCGGTATAACGCTGACGGTATCTTAAGTCGGTGTTGGTCATACCGTGGAATTTTTCGGGCAAGGGCTGTAAAGATTTAGAGAGAAGGGTGATTTTTTCTGCTCTTACGGAGATTTCACCGGTCTGGGTGGTAAATACCACGCCAACTGCACCGATAATGTCACCGGTATCCAGTTTTTTGAAATGATTGTATTCGTCTTCACCCAGCACATCTTTTTTCACAAACAGCTGAATCTGACCGTCAATATCTGCAATATGGATAAAACCAACTTTACCCATACCGCGTTTGGACATAATTCTGCCGGCAACGGATACAGTCTGTCCGTCCAGCGGAGAGATTTTAGCAGTAATCTGCTGTTCTTCTTCACGAACGGTGATGGTTCTTTCTTCGGTGGTGTAACCTTCGGTAATCTGGCGAGTGGTATGAGTACGGTCATACTTGGTAATCTGGAAGGGGTCTCTGCCTTCTGCCTGAAGCTCGGAGAGCTTGTCACGTCTTACCTGCAACAGCTGTGATAATTCCTTTTCTTCCATTTGGATTCATCCTTTCTCTTTGGAATCGTTAGAAAAAATGAGATGCAAGCAGCTTCGTTTTTGGAAACTGCTTGCACGGCTCGTTGTTTCTTATTTGGAAATGTCTAAGATTTTGTATTTGGTGGTGAAACCGGAGGGGGTGGTGATGGTTACGGTTTTTCCTTTTTTCTTACCCAGTAATCCTGCACCCACGGGGGATTCGTTGGAGATTTTATCGTTGAAGGGGTCTGCTTCGTTGGAGCCCACAATCTGCAGAACCAGTTCTTCTTTTTCTTCCACGTCCAACACTTTTACTTTAGAACCGATGGTAACAGTGTCGGTAGAAATTTCGTCATCTTCCACCACGGTTACGTTTTTGAGCATATGCTCGATTTTTGCAATTCTTTCTTCCAGTTCAGCCTGTTCTTTTTTTGCAGCATCATATTCTGCATTTTCAGATAAGTCACCAAAAGAACGTGCTTCCTTGATTTTTTCTGCTACTTCGATACGCTTGGTGTCCTTCAGATATGCCAGCTCGGTTTCATATTTTTTCAAACCTTCGCTGGTTAAAATCGTTGCTTTTTCCATTCGATATCATCCTCTACTTTGAAATTCGTTTCGGTGATGTTTGCAATACGCCTTCCCGAAACCATAAAAAGGCAAAATAACATAGCAAATACTATTATATACATTTTTTTTGATTTGTCAACTTATTTTTCTCATTTTTTTATATTTTGTTTAATTTTTAACAATACATCCAGACAAGATTGGTAACTCTTGCAGATTCGGGAAGGAGCCGGAAGTGCTTCAGCCTAAGATTCGGATGGCGAATCAAAAATTCTGAAGTTTCTTTTGCCGTCAGGTCACAAAGGGTGGGGATGGGAGCAGAAATTTTCTTTCCCGACAGGTTAACCAAATACCCGTGTCGCAGTTTAGAAAGAGGAAATTCTCCCGACAAAAACAGCGTAAGGTGGGTGCCTTCCAATTGGGAGATATCCCTTTGGGTGATGCTTAATCCGTACTCTTCCAAAGCCTCCTGTGAAACCCTTTCAAAATGGGTGGGACAATGGGTCACAAGGCTTACCGAACGGGCAAACGGACTGACGGTTTTGAGCACAGCGGGCAATCGTTTTTCACCCTTGTCGCAAAGGACGGCAAAGGTTCTGGGGGTGCCTTGATCGGTTAAGGTGAAAATTTCTTGCAATTTTGGGAATAATTGTTGGGAGAGGAGAGGCTCCTCCTGTTCCAGTTCTGCTGAAAAAATCAGATTCGGATGCTTTTTTTGCAGATGAGTTTGTATTTTTGGGAAAAAGGGACGGTAACAGCTGCTGAGGTGGTAAATGCGGACGTCTTCCTCAAACAGGGTATCTTGGGTAATCAAGTAGGGACGTAGTGATTTATACGGACGGTTTGCCTCGGGAGCGATTTGCGTTACAATGGTAATCAAGGTGGAACCTCCTTTTTATTTCGGTAATATTTTTAATAAATTGTTTCATATCAGCTCATCATTTTGGTGGGGGGATTTCTCTTTCAATCTATGCCAAAACACCCAAAATATGTCCAAACCCTTGATTTTCTCGGAAGGATGTGGTAAAATGAAACTTAATTTGAAGAATAAAACAGACAGAAAGGATGATTCGGTGACCCGAAAATTCAGATTCCTCGGTAAAAAATCCGTGGCTGACCAACGAGAATCCACCGAGAAAACCGCTGTTGGAAAAATGTGGGATTCCCTACAGAAAAAAGTGGAAAACATTGGAGAAAAAGTGGTGTTTCGCCAATCCTTTTTTCTTTATTTGATTATATTTGTTGCCCTTTGTTGCAACGTGAGACTGGATTTTGGTTATCAGATTGTGGTGAACGGAAAAAATTTCGGTGTGGTTTCTTCTCAGGAAATGGCGAGAAGTGCGGTGTTTACTGCTTACGACGAAATTGTTGCCGTGCAGGGTATGGACTATAAATTTGAAAATGCTTCTTTTCACTTGGTTCCGGTGAGCCGTGATTATGTGCAAAGTGAAGAACTGGTGACCAACAAAATTGTTGCCGCATATGACGGGCTGACTGCCGCATACGGAATCGTGGTGGACGGTACGGTGGTGGTTGCTCTGGAATCAGATACCGATGGATATGAAATTCTCTCGGAAATTGAAGGAGCATACAAAACCGAAACCGGAGAAACCCATTTTGCAAATACGGTTACAGTAGAGCCTTGCAGGGTGCAGGCGGATCAGATTTTAGAGAAAGAGGAAGCACTTGCCGTGTTAAACGGTACCAAAGATGCTGTTTTGACCCATAAGGTGTTGTCGGGAGAAACCTTTTCCTCCATTGCTTTAGATTATGGGGTTGGTACTCAGCAACTGATGGAAGTGAATCCTCAGATTGAACCGGAATATCTTCAGGCAGGAGCGACCATTGTTGTGCAAGTGCCGCAACCTTTGGTTGCTGTGGAATCGGTAGAAGTGATTACCATTGAGGAAACCATTCCCTATCCTGTGGAGGAACAGAAGGACAGTTCCTTGTATCAAGGAACCAGGAATGTGATTACCGCAGGGGTAAACGGTAAAAAAGATGTTGTCTATGAAATTACCCGTGTGAATCACAGGGTGACCGAGCGGAAAGTGTTGTCGGAAACCGTGTTATCCGTCCCCACCACAGAAGTAGCGATTGTGGGCACCAAAGTGAAACCAAAAACAGCACCCACAGGTGTGCTGACGCGTCCCTACTACGGCACTGTGACCGCCAGATTCGGCTCCAGTGGCTCTCGTTGGGCAACAACACATACAGGCATTGATTACGCAGGGAACACCGGCGATTCGGTAGCTGCGGCAGACGGCGGAACCGTCACCTTTGCAGGTTGGAATGGTTCCTACGGAAAAATGGTGAAAATCAGTCACGGAAACGGACTGGAAACCTGTTATGCCCATTTGAACACCATTTCGGTGAGTTACGGGCAGCAGGTCGCCAAAGGGTCTTCCATTGGTACTGTGGGAAATACCGGCAACTCCACCGGTCCCCATCTGCATTTTGAGGTAAGACAAAACGGGGTCGCAAAGAACCCGTCTGACTATTTAAATTAACAAGAAGGACAGAGGAAAAGTATGAATACGAATCAAGAACACTACAGTTTTTCAGATTTTTGCGAAATTATTTCTATTCTGAGAAGTCCCGGTGGATGCTCCTGGGACAGAGAACAGACCTATGACAGCTTAAAAAAGAATCTGATTGAAGAAAGTTACGAGTATATTGATGCACTTCACGAAGGAAACCGTGCCAAAATGTGTGACGAGTTGGGAGACGTATTGCTCCAGATTGTGATGAATGCGCAAATCGGAAAAGAAGAAGGCACTTTTACCGTGGAGGATGTGATAGACACCATTTCCAAAAAAATGATTCGCCGTCATCCCCACGTGTTCGGTGAGGTGGAAGATCAATCCGTTTCGGGTATTTTAACCCGTTGGGAGGAGATTAAGAAAGGAGAAAAGAAGGAAGAATACACCTTAAAAAGCACCGCAAAACACCTTCCTTCGGTCTTAAGAGCCTCAATTTTGGCGGAAAAATCCAAAAAAATGCATAAAAATGAAATAATTTTCTCAAAAAATATTGACAAACTGCAGAAAATGTTGGATAATGTACGTAATGAGGAAAATTCTGCCTCGGAAGAAACTCTTTGCGAAATGATGACCACGTTAGTGGAACTGTTTGTGGCAAAGAAGATTGATTTGGAAACTGCAATGTATCGTCAGAACGAAAAGTATATTGCGAAGTTCGAATCGTAAGATTGAGAAAAATTTTTTAAATATATTTATATGGAGGAAATCAAAATGAACAAAGCTGAATTAGTTGCAGCAATCGCAGCAGCTGGTTTCAAAAAAACCGACGCTGAAAAAGCATTAGCAGCAACCATCGATGCAATCACCGGCGCATTAAAAAAAGGAGATAAAGTAGCTATCATGGGCTTCGGTACTTTCGAAGTGAAAGAAAGAGCTGCAAGAATCGGCAGAAACCCCCAGACCAAAGAAGAAATCAAAATTCCTGCATCCAAAGCTCCTGTTTTCAAAGCTGGTAAAGCTTTCAAAGACGCTATTAAATAAGAAATATTCTTATGAAAAAGGGTATCGGCACTTGCCGATACCCTTTTTTTTGTTTTTTAGAAATGATTATTCTAAAGAATAATTCAAATGTAGGGAAATTGTTTTGATAAAAAGAAAATTGGAGGGTGGCTTTTTGCAATCGGGAAATAATTTGTGAAATTCTTCAGGGGAATCCCGGTATGCTTTTTTTACTGCAAAGGTGATGCAACGCTCCACAGCTGAAATCTGTGTGTTGTAGATTTTGGCAATTTCTCCGTAAATGTCTTTGGTTAACGAGGGAAGATTATGACGGTTCTGATGCTCGTGGTAGAAGGCTTGTTTTAAATAAGGATATCCTTTTAAAGAAGGCAAAAAATGCAGAGAACCGAGTAATCGGTCGTAGCGCCGTTCCAATGTTTCGGGAATGGTGCAGGTGGCTACATCAATTACGGGACGGGTGAGCATATCGTGAATGGTTTGTTGTTTTAACATGTTTTTTTCTCCTTCCGGTTTGAAATTTGCTTTAGCCTAACAGAAAAAGCACGAAAAAACAAGAAAAAAGAAGAATGTTTGTTGTCAGAAATTCATTTTTTGCGAGGGAAACAGCAGTTGACGCAAAAATCTTCCGACAGATGTCGAAAATGGCTTTTTTGGTTTTTTTAGGGAAAAAGGATATTTTATCAATTATCAAATGACTGATTCTTTGATACACAAAATATTTTTTCAAAAAATTTACCAAAAACACTTGACAAATCGGAAAAAACCTGCTATCTTATAGTTGTTAGCACTCGAACTCAAGGAGTGCTAACAACACGAAAACGCTTGAAATTACAGTGATTGATACAACACACCAAGGAAAGAGAGGTGCCAATCAATGAATCTGGACGGCAGAAAGATTGCCATATTAAAAGCGCTGATTGAAGACTATATAGAAACGGCGGAGCCGGTGGGTTCCCGAACCATTGCCAAAAAATGTGATATCGGGCTTTCCTCCGCCACCATCCGAAACGAGATGTCGGATTTAGAGGAAATGGGTTATCTGGCACAGCCTCACACCTCGGCAGGACGAATTCCTTCTAATTTGGCATATCGGTTGTATGTGGACAGTTTAATCGAGAATATTCGTGCCACCAGTATGGAAATGGAACTGATTAAGCGGAAAATGGAAGACCATTTATCGGAACTGAACCGATTCTTAGATTTTTCTGCAAAGACGATTTCCGATTCCACAGGGCTTACCGCTGTGACGGGAGCTCCCCGTATGAATCCGGGTGCCATCAGCCATTTTGAAATTGTGAAGGCATCAGAACATTATTTAATGTTTATCTTAGTGACCAACACGGGTATGATAAAGAAGCGGCAGGTAAGAATCTTAACCCATATTGATGAAAATTCCATCTTATATTTAAAACAGATTTTAAATGAGGAATTAGCGGGTTGCACTTTGGAAATGATTACTGCCGATAAGGTGGAACGCTTAAAGAGACGGTTTAACGATAACTTTGAGCTTTTGGGCATTATTTTAGAATTTGTGACCGAAACCTTAGCTGCAAGCGGAATGGGTGAATACTATTTCAGCGGCAAATCCGAAACCTTGAAAGCTCCCGAGTTTTCCAGTATGGATAAAGTGCTTGGCTTTTTGGACTTAGTGGAAGATAAGGAACAGATTACATCGTTAATCAATACCGCCGCAGCTGATAACAAAAACGGCATTACCGTGGTAATCGGGGATGAAAGTCCTATTTTAAAGAATAAAGATTTAAGTATGGTGGTTTCCACCTACAAGGCATATGGAGGACGAAACGGCGCTATCGCAGTCATCGGCCCCAAACGTATGAATTACGGCAAGGTGATTACCACATTGGAAGCCATGTCAAGGCTAATGAGCGAGATTTTAGAACACACAGAAGGAGAAACCGATGAAGAAAGATAAGAAACAAAACGAAGCGGTAGAGGAAACCGTGGAAGAAACCGTAGAAACCACGGAAACAGCAGAAGAAACTACCGAAGCTTCCGAAGAAAATCCCACCGCAAAATTAGAAGCGCAGATTGCAGAATTAACCGATAAAAATCTTCGCTTAATGGCAGAATTTGAAAACTACAAAAAACGTACCCAGAAAGAAAAGGAAATGAGTTATCAGTTTGCTTCTGCAGACACCGTTGGAAAAATTCTTCCCATTCTGGATACCTTGGAATTGTCCTTAATGCAGGACGCTACCGACGGCAACGCTTTTAAAGCAGGCATTGAGCTCACCGTAAAACAGTTTCACACCATTTTGGAAAAAGCAGGTGTCACCGAAATTCCCGCGTTAAACGAACCTTTTAACCCCGAACTGCACAATGCAGTGCTTCGTGCAGAAGAAGGCGACGGAGAACCCGATACCGTGGTGGAAGTGCTCCAAAAAGGGTACATGATGGGTGACAGAGTGATTCGTCACAGTATGGTAAAAGTAAAAGCATAGCTTTATGTATCAAAAAATGAATTTTTCACCCGAAGAATTCGGGCGAATAAAACCTCATTCATTGATACATTTTATATAAATTTTTTAAAACAACTATGATGTTCCCATTATGGGAGAATAGAAAGGAAGATTTGATTATGGCAAAAATTATTGGTATTGACTTAGGTACAACAAACTCTTGTGTGGCAGTTATGGAAGGTGGCGAACCGGTGGTTATCGCCAATGCAGAAGGCGCAAGAACCACTCCCTCCGTGGTTGCATTCACCAAAAACGGTGAAAGACTGGTTGGTCAGGTTGCAAAAAGACAGGCAATCACCAACCCCGACAGAACCATCAGCTCCATCAAAAGAGATATGGGTACCGATAAAAAGGTAAATATTGACGGCAAAGCTTACACTCCTCAGGAAATTTCCGCAATGACTCTGCAGAAATTAAAAGCAGATGCAGAAAGCTATTTAGGCGAAACCGTAACTCAGGCAGTTATCACCGTTCCTGCATATTTCTCTGACTCTCAGCGTCAGGCAACCAAAGACGCAGGTAAAATTGCAGGCTTAGAAGTGTTAAGAATTATCAACGAACCCACTGCAGCATCTTTAGCATACGGTTTGGATAAAGACACCGACCACAAAATTATGATTTACGACTTGGGCGGCGGTACCTTCGACGTTTCCATCTTGGAAATCGGCGATGGCGTGTTTGAAGTGTTGGCTACCAACGGTAACAACCGTCTGGGCGGTGACGACTTTGACGACAGAGTAATGAACTATTTAGCAGACGAATTCCAGAAAGAAAACGGAATCGACCTGCGTGCTGACAAAATGGCACTGCAGAGATTAAAAGAAGCTGCAGAAAAAGCAAAAATTGAATTATCCGGTATGACCAGCGCATCCATCAATCTGCCCTTTATCACTGCAGATGCAACCGGTCCCAAACACTTGGATATGACCTTAACCCGTGCAAAATTTGATCAGCTCACCGAAGATTTGGTAAGAGCTACCATGGAACCCACCAAAAAAGCAATGGCGGATGCAGGTTTATCTCCCTCCGATATTGCGAAAGTGCTCTTAGTTGGCGGTTCTTCCAGAATTCCTGCTGTTCAGGAAGCTGTGAAAAACTTTATCGGCAAAGAACCCTTCAAAGGCATTAACCCCGATGAATGTGTTGCAATCGGTGCAGCAATTCAGGCAGGTGTGTTGGCAGGTGACGTAAAAGACTTACTGTTATTGGACGTAACTCCCCTGTCCTTAGGTATTGAAACCTTAGGTGGTGTTTGCACCAAGTTGATTGAAAGAAATACCACTATCCCCACCAAAAAAAGCCAGGTATTCTCCACCGCAGCAGACGGTCAGACTTCTGTTGATGTTCACATTCTGCAGGGTGAAAGAGAAATGGCTGCAGACAACAAAACCTTAGGAAACTTCCAGTTATCCGGTATTCCCGCAGCTCCCAGAGGCGTTCCGCAGATTGAAGTTACCTTCGATATTGATGCCAACGGTATTGTTCATGTAAGTGCAAAAGATTTGGGTACCGGTAAAGAACAGGCAATCACCATTACCGCATCCACCAACTTATCTGAAGCAGATATTGATAAAGCAGTGAAAGAAGCAGAACAGTTTGCAGCAGAAGATAAGAAGAAAAAAGAAGCGATTGACGTAAGAAATCAGGCAGACTCTATGGTTTATCAGACCGAAAAAACACTGACCGATGCAGGAGATAAACTGAGTGCAGAAGATAAATCCGGCATTCAGGCAGAAATTGATAAATTAAAAGAACTCTTAAAAGGTACCGATACCGATGCCATCAAGGCAGGTACCGAATCCCTCACTCAGAAAATGTATGCTGTAGCTTCCAAACTCTATCCCCAGGGCGCTCCCGATATGGGTGGTGCTGATATGGGCGGTGCCGGAGCAAACGGCGCATCCCAGGGTGATGACGGTGCTTACGAAGCGGACTACACTGTTGTGGACGACGATAAGTAAGGTTTTATTTACAAGTAAGAATACCAAAACGATATTTCCGGCAGAATTATCTGTCGGAAATATCTTGCGTAAATGGAGAGATAGTCTATGGCACAAAAACGAGATTATTATGAAGTGCTGGGCGTTGCAAAAGATGCAAGCGAGGCGGACTTAAAAAAAGCCTACCGTCAGGTTGCAAAAAAGTATCATCCCGACTTAAACCCCGATAATAAGGAAGCGGAAGCCAAATTTAAGGAAGCAAACGAAGCCTATGAAGTGTTGTCTGACCCCCAGAAGCGTCAGCAATATGACCAATTCGGTCATGCGGCGTTTGAAAACGGCGGTGCAGGCGCAGGTTACGGGGCTTACAGTGATTTTGGCGGATTCTCTGATATTTTTGACAGCATTTTCAACGGCGGATTTGGTGGGTTCGGCGGTGGCGGACGCCAAAGAAGAAACGGCCCTCAGAAAGGTCGTGACCTTCAGAAGAGCATCACCATCACCTTTATGGAAGCCTGCTTCGGCGTTCGTAAGGAAATTTCTATCACCAAGCAGGACACCTGTCCCGAATGTGACGGCAGTGGTGCGAAAAAAGGTACTCAGCCTGAAATCTGTCCCAATTGTCATGGTAGCGGTGAGGTGCGCAGAATTCAGCGGACACCCTTTGGTAATATGCAGACCTCGTCCCCTTGTTCTCAGTGTGGCGGAACGGGACATATCATCAAAGAAAAATGCACCAATTGTGGCGGCAGCGGTAATGTGAGAAAAACAAAAACCCTGGAAATCAATATTCCTAAAGGCATTGATGACGGTCAGACCTTAACTGTCCGCGGAGAAGGGGAACCGGGACTTCGTGGCGGCCCCAACGGAGATTTATACTTAGATATTCGTGTGCAGGAAGATCCCATTTTCCATAGAGAAGGGTTCGATGTATACGTGGAATTGCCCGTTACCTTTACCGAAGCGGCTTTAGGTGCCAAACTGGTAGTTCCCACCATTGACGGTAAAATTGAGCTGACCGTACCCGAAGGCACTCAGCCCGAAGCAAAATTCGTGTTGAAAGGAAAAGGGATTCCTCATCTTCGTGGAACAGGCCGTGGTAATCAATATGTGATTGCCAAATTAGAAGTTCCTAAAAAACTTTCTCAGAAGCAAAAAGACATCTTAAAAGATTTTGAAAAAAGCTGTGAAGATTCCAGTCACAGCAAAAAGAAATCATTTTTAGATACCTTGAAAAATATGTTTTCATAAAAAGTAAGACGGGGCGAAAGCTCCGTCTTGTTATATATGGAAATTTCATCCTATTTAGAAAATCATCAAAATAGATGTTGACAGAGTAATCTTTTTATGTTACAATCTATTTAGATGAAAGTCTAAATAGTGATAAAGGAGGTACCTGTTATGGGAATGAACGAAACGATGAAAGCTTTGTCTGACCCTGTGAGAAGAGATATTTTGCAACTGTTAAAAAACGGCAGAAAGTCTGCAGGGGAAATCGGGGAGCATTTTTTGTTAACGGGTGCAACCGTTTCCTATCATTTATCCAAATTAAAGAGCGCAGATTTAATTTGCGAACAAAAATATAAAAATTTCATTTATTATGAAATTAATACCTCTGTGTTTGAGGAACTGTTAAGCTGGATTTATGGTTTAGGAGGGAAGAAGCAATGAGAAAAATCAATTGGAAGGTGCTGGCTATCACCTGCGTGATTACCCTGTTACCCATTTTGTTTGGACTCAGTGTATGGAATCAGTTGCCCGAGCAGATTGCCATTCATTTTGATGTGAATAATCAACCTGATAATTTTGCGCCGAAAGCCTTTGCTGTGTTCGGATTACCTTTGATTATGGTGGCATTTCAGGTGTTTTGTTGTTTGATGACTGACTTTGGGGTTCAAAGATATTCCGGGAACAAAAAAATGGAACAGCTGTCCAAATGGGTAATTCCCGTCGTTACGGTGGTGCTGTATTTTGTAACCGTGGGTTATAGTATGGGATGGGCGATCGACATTCGCAGAGTGGCGGTTTGTATCGTAGGGATTCTGTTTGTGGCACTGGGAAATTATCTGCCAAAACTCAGCTATGTGAAACATTACAATTTTGAACCCGAAGTTGCCAAAAAAATCAACCGTTTTACGGGATTTTACATGGTCATTATGGGAGCTTTGGGGCTCTTAAGCATCTTGCTTCCTGCAGAAGCATCTGTGGTGTGGCTGATTTTACTCATTCCGTTTGGGGTGGCTTCCGCTGTGTATGCCATTTATGTGAGCAGAAAACATCAAAAGCGGTCATAATCTCCCGAAAGATGCGAAAAACTTCTTGATTTTTTCACAAAACTATAGTATAATGAGTATCAGGAGAAGTTTGTGCTTTTTCAAAGGACTTCTTCTGATACGTTTTGATGTTTATGTTGTCTTCGGCAGAGAAAACCTGTCGGGAAAGGATATTGATTATATGGAACAAAAGAAATGTACCCCCACCTCCATCGGTGGTCAGGCTGTCATCGAAGGAATTATGATGAAAGGCCCCACCTGTATGGCAACTGCCATCCGGAAAGCAGACGGCAGTATTTTGGTGGATAAGAAGGAGTCAAAATCCTTCATTAAAAAATTAAAACTCAATAAAATTCCGATTTTAAGAGGCTTTTTAGCTTTTTTTGAATCTATGTTTACCGGCGTGAAATGTTTGATGTTTTCTGCCAAAGAATGCGATTTGGAAGAAGACACCGAGCAGATGAGCAAATTTGAAAAATGGCTGATGGAAAAATTCGGAGATAAGCTGTTTGATATTTTTATGTATATTTCCGTGTTTGTTTCTCTGCTTCTTGGCATTGGTCTGTTTATGATTCTGCCCAAACTGACGGTAGAATGGGTCAGCAGTCTGGCAGGTACCCAGGTGCACGAAGGCATCTCGGTGTTAATCGAAGGCTGTATCCGTATGATTTTGTTTGTGTGCTACATGCTTCTCATTTCCCGTATGAAAGACATTCAGCGGGTATTCCAGTATCACGGTGCAGAGCATAAAACTATTTTCGCTTACGAATACGGTGACGAATTAACCGTGGAAAATGTGAAAAAACATACCCGTTTTCATCCCCGTTGCGGAACCAGTTTCTTGGTATTGGTTATGATTGTGTCCATTATTGTGTTCTTCTTCTTTGTGCCTCCTGCGGATAATGTGTGGATGAAGATTCTTTGGAGAATTGCCCTTCTGCCTGTGGTTGCAGGGATTTCCTACGAACTGATTAAATTTGCAGGCAAATGCAACAACGCCTTTACCAGAATGCTGTCCAAACCCGGCGTATGGCTTCAGCATCTTACCACCAAAGAGCCTGATGATTCTATGATTGAAGTGGCGATTGAAGCCTTAAAAGCGGTATTACCGAGTGATTCTTCGGAATCTACCAAGTGGTAAGCCAATGACCGTTAAGGAATTGTATGAGCAGGGCATTTCTATGCTTTTGGGAGGAGAGTCTCCCAAAATTGATGCCCGTGCCATTTTAGAATATCTGTTAAAGATTGAGTTCGGAAAGCTTCCTTTGTATCTGGGTGAATCCGCCGATGGTATTTCGGAAGAATATTTTCGTTTGATTACTGAGAGAAAGGCGGGGAAACCCCTTTCCTATATTACGGGAAAAAAGGAATTTTTTTCCCGTAATTTTCATGTTCGGGAGGGTGTTTTGATTCCTCGTCCCGAAACTGAAAATTTAGTTTCTGCCGTGTTGGAACGCTTGCCGAAAGAACCGGTTGCCATTGCAGATTTATGTGCAGGATCGGGTTGCATCGGGATTACTTTGGCGCTAGAATCGGGAAATTCTGTGGATTTATATGAACTGTCTCCCGACGCCATTAGCATTTCTCGTGAAAATGCAGAAGCGTTAAGTGCCAATGTGAATATTTACAAGATGGATGTCTTACAAGAAGAACTGCCGAAAAAATACGATGTGATGGTGTCAAATCCGCCCTATATCCCCATTTCGGATATGTGCTATTTAATGACCGACGTATTGGATTATGAACCCGAAATGGCATTGACTGACGGAGCAGACGGGTTGCTTTTTTATCGTAGACTGACGGAGCTTGCCAAGAAACATCTTTCTGATGGGGGAATTCTTGCCGTGGAAATCGGCATCAACCAACATTTTTTGGTAGCTGATATTATGAAACCTTTGGGGAAACCTGAAATTATTACCGATTATTTCGGTGTGGAGCGGGTTATCCTGGTGAAAAAAGGAGTTTTTTAAATGAAATTAACTGAAAAAACAGTAGACAGCAAACTGCATTTTGAAGGCAGAATTATCAACTTACGAGAAGACACCGTGGAATTGGAAAACGGCACTTTGGCCAGCCGTGAAATTGTGGAACATCCCGGCGGTGTTTGTGTGATTGGTGTGACGGATGATGGGAAAATTCCCATGGTGCGTCAGTTCCGTTGTCCGTTTGGGAAGGTGCTTTTAGAAGTGCCTGCAGGGAAATTAAACTACGGAGAAGATCCTTTTGAATGCGGAAAACGTGAATTTCTGGAAGAAACAGGTTTTTCGGCAGAGGAATATGTATATTTCGGTGCTTTGTATCCCTCTGTTGGCTTTTTAACGGAAACCTTGCATATCTATTATGCAAAGGGGCTCACCAAAGGGGAACAGCACTTAGATGCCGATGAATTTTTAAATGTGGAATTTTTCACGTTGGACGAGCTTCTCGATCTGGTGGACAAAAATGAAATCAAAGACGCAAAAACCGTGGTTGCCATTTTAAAACTGGCACGGTATTTATCCAAGTAAATGAGGTAACAAAAAATGCTGACAAAACGTGTAATCCCTTGTCTGGACGTGGCAAACGGCAGAGTGGTTAAGGGAGTAAACTTTGTAAATTTAATTGACGCAGGTGACCCTGTGGAGTGTGCCCGTGCATACGATCAAGAAGGGGCAGACGAACTGGTATTTTTAGATATCACTGCATCTTCCGATAACCGAAAAACCACCGTGGATATGGTAAGAAGTGTGGCAGAAAATGTGTTTATCCCCTTTACTGTGGGGGGTGGTATCCGAAAAGCAGAAGATTTTAGAGAACTGCTGTTGGCAGGTGCCGATAAGGTTTCCGTGAACACTGCGGCAATTCATAATCCCACCTTAATTACCGAAGCTGCCGAAAAATTTGGTTCCCAGTGCGTGGTGGTTGCCATTGATGCCAAAAGGCGTTCCGACGGCGGGTTCAATATTTTCACCCACGGCGGACGAAATGACGCAGGAATTGATGCCATCGAATGGGCAATCCGTTGTGAACAGCTTGGGGCAGGGGAAATTTTACTTACCAGTATGGATGCCGACGGCACCAAAGCAGGATATGATATCGAATTGACTCGTCTGATTTCAGACGAATTAAAAATCCCCGTGATTGCATCCGGCGGTGCAGGAAACCTTTCTCATTTTTCCGAGGCAGTGTTGGATGGACACGCTGATGCGGTATTGGCGGCATCTTTATTCCATTTTAAAGAACTAACAATCCGTCAGGTAAAAGAACATATGCAAGAAAAAGGTATCCCTGTTCGGTTATAAAAATAAAAAAAGTTGGAAATCCTATGAGAGAACGGGGAAAAAAGGCGCAAAAAATCCCCGTTTTCTCAGCATTTGGACGGATTTTAAAAAAAATTGCAAAAATTGTAAAAAAACTATTGACAAATCGGAAATTGTTTGATATAATGGTCAAGCACTTAAGGGGTCTAAACAGTGAATGTAGGCTGCCCGATGCTGAATCCAACTTGAGGTTGTATCTGATGCGGGTGTAGTTCAATGGTAGAATCTCAGCCTTCCAAGCTGATTGTGTGGGTTCGATTCCCATCACCCGCTCCATTATTTTATGCGCCTGTAGCTCAGCC
>JAFYVF010000075.1 GCA_017549265.1 Clostridia bacterium | reverse complement strand
GGTGGTAAAAAAAGTGATTCTGCCACTCTCCAAATCAGGAATCATCTCCGGTATCACCATGGTGTTTGTGCCTTCTATCTCCACCTTCTACATTTCCCAAAAATTAGGCGGTGGCACCTTTGAACTCATCGGGGATACCATCGAACGTCAGTTCCAAAATATTTCCACCTACAACGTGGGCGCAGCCATTTCTCTGGTAATGATGATATTGGTTTTATTATCATTAGCCATCATGAACCGCTTCTCAGAAGAGGAGGCCTCGTAAAACAGCGCCTTTTTGCGTTTACGTTCACTTGCGTACACTCGGTACGCGGCGTTCTCTGAAAGCGCAAAAATGCATCTGTTTTTCATCAGCCTCATGGGAATGGAGGAGGCTTCGTAAAATCGTCACATTTTGCGTTTTTCTTCCTTTGCGTACACAAAAGTACGCGGCAGTCAGAAAATTCACAAAATCTGTTCGATTTTTTCACCGCCTCATGGAAACGGAAGAGGCGGGCTAAAAATCAATGAATAATGAAAAATGAATAATTGCGGTGGCAGGCAAAGCCTGCATTACAATGTGCCCAAAGGGCACCACCATTTTTATTCTTTCTTATTTATTCTTTATTCTTTCATTCTCCAATACATAGAAAGTAGGGGACGATGCCCACAGCGTCCCGTGATACAGCATATTTGATGACATTTTTTCCATATCAAACAACGGACAGATGTAGGCATCTGTCCCTACTACATAGAAAGGTAGACCAATAAACTATGAAAGTTTTTTCCCGAGTTTATACTGCTTTAATTTTCATAATTTTATACATTCCCATTGTGGTGCTTATGATGTTTTCCTTTAACTCCACTGCCAACACGGGCGCCATGACCGGGTTTTCTTTCTATTGGTATCGGGAACTTTTCCAAAGCCCCGAAACCTTTGATGCTTTGAAGAACACGTTGATTCTTGCAGTATCTGCAGCCGTGATTTCCACCGTAATCGGAACTGCCGCAGCTGTGGGTCTGACCAAATTCCGTAAAAACTACTGGAAAAACTCTGTCATTTCCATTACCAATGTCCCCATGATGAACCCCGATATCGTAACCGGGATTTCTATGATGCTTCTGTTTGTGTTTATCGGCACCATGCAGGGAAGTGACGAAAAATTAAGCTTTTTTACCCTTTTAATTGCCCATGTTACCTTCTGCTTGCCGTATGTGATTTTGTCCGTTCGTCCGAAACTTTTGTCTATGCCCAAATCCTTACCCGAAGCAGCCCAGGACTTAGGTTGCACTCCCTTGCAATCCTTCTTCCGCGTGGAATTGCCCAATATTATGCCCGGCGTAATTTCCGGCTTTATTTTAGCATTTACCTTATCGTTAGACGATTTTGTAATCAGTTATTTCACTACCGGCAACGATTTTCAAACCTTGCCTTTACTGATTTATTCTATGACCAAAAAAGAAGTAAAACCCGATATCTATGCCTTATCCACCATTATGATTGTGGCAGTAACGGTACTTCTCATTTTGTCTAACCTGTTTTCCAAGGAAAAAAATACGGAAGGAAGGTTATCCGTGAAATGAGGAACTTTATGTCAATGATTCTCGTCTTAGTACTATGTATTACCATTTTGCCCCTGTCCGGCTGTGAAAAGAAAGAGAATCAACTCACCTTAAATGTGTATAACTGGGGCGAATATATTTCCGACGGCAGCGAAGATTCGTTAGATGTGAACGAAGCCTTTGAAGCCTACTGTCGGGACGAGCTGGGAATGGATGTAACCGTGAATTACACCACCTATGCCAGCAACGAAGATATGTATAACAAGTTAAAAAGCGGCTCCACCACTTACGATGTGGTGATTCCCTCCGAATACATGATTGAAAAAATGATTGCGGAGGATATGCTTTCTCCCCTTGATTTTTCCAATATTCCCAATTATCAGTACATAGCACCCGAATTTAAAAATCTGTTTTACGACCCCGAAAATCTGTATTCTGTTCCCTACACCTACGGTATGGTAGGCATCATCTATAACAGCGAGATGGTGGACGAAGAGGATATCGGTAGCTGGGATTTGCTTTGGAACGAAAAATATAAAGGGCAGATTCTTCAGTTCAACAATCCCCGTGATGCCTTCGGTACTGCGATTTATTGGGCAGGAGAAGACGTGAACTCCACTGATCCCCAAGTGTGGCATGACGCAGTGGAAAAGCTGAAAATGCAAAAACCCCTGGTGCAAAGCTATGTAATGGACGAAATTTTCAACAAAATGAAAAACGGCTCCGCAGCAGTGGCTCCTTACTATGCAGGGGACTATCTTACCATGTATGACGATAACGACAGCTTAAGTTTTTACTATCCGAAAGAAGGCACCAACGTGTTTGTGGATGCCATGTGTGTTCCCAAATGTGCCAAAAATCAGGAGTTAGCAGAAATTTATATCAATTTTATGCTGTCCGAAGAAATTGCCATTGCCAATGCGGAATACATCGGGTATTCTTCACCCAACCTTCTTGTGCGGGAAAATGAGGAATACGTAGAATATATGGTGGACTGGCACGAAGATGCCATGGAAATTCTCTATCCTTCCGAGGAAACAGGCCTAAAAACCACCTATTATGAGAGCTTGGACTTAAAAACCCTGGCTTTGCAGAACAGTCTTTGGGAAAGTTTAAAGATAGAAAATGCGGTAGAACCCTGGATTTATATTGCAAGTGGCAGCATTGTGGGTATATTGCTCCTGTTTTTCCTGTATCGGGCAATACGTAAAAAATATCGTGATAATTATTAGAAAGAAAACAACGCGGGAGACTTTGTTATGGATATGATGGATACCAACGTGATATTAAGATACAAGCGGCTGTGTGACTGCTGGATTTGTCCCGACTGTGCTTGCGAAAATATGCTCTCAGATGGCACTTGTTCTGTGTGTGGCGCTTATCGGAGACCCGATTCCCCTGTGATTTCTGCCAGAGAAGAAGAAATGATTGCATCAGCAACCGGCTTTGGTGGTTATGGCGGTGGCAGTGGCTACGGTGGCGGAGGCGGCTATGCTCCCGGACCGGTTAGCGGACCGATTAGCGGAACGCCTCACGGCACAAAAGTGTTCACACCACCGCCAGAAGAGCCTGCCGGCGGTAGCGGTTTTGTAGCGGCACTGGTTATGATTGTGATTGCAGTTATTGTGATTGCCATAGCAGTCCTGATGTATCAGTAAGCTTTTTGTTACATAGCAAGTTGTTTTTATACAAGAACCAAAAGAAGCAAAAGAAGCAAAACTATCAGAAATTTTCAAAGATTTGAAAATCAATCGGAGGAATCATTATGATTTGTAATCAATGCGGAAAAAACAATCCTTTCGGTGTAAAGGAATGTACCTATTGCGGTGCACAAATGCCCGCCACATCGGCTTGCGGAGGCTTTGAAGATATTTTTTCCTATCAGCCCCCTCATACTCCCACACCTCAGCCGGCTCAGCCTGAGAATCCCACATCGACCACCCCGCCTTTGCGTGGCTTTGTGAGTGCTCCACCCCGGGAGACTGCAGAACCTAAAAAACCGGACAATATGCAGAAAATGATGCTTTACGGGGTAATCGGACTGCTTGTGGTGATTGTGATTCAGTGGTTTTTTATGAGCAATATGTCTTCCGATCTGGAGGCATTAAAAAAAGAAAATTCCCAAGCAACGAAAACCGTAGAAATGCTTAAAAAGGAACTGTTTGAAACAAAAGCCGAACTGGATGCGCTATCCAAGGCAGAAAGTAACTGTTTCGGAACATTGTTGGAGTATTACCAGGGTGTAAAGACACCATCGGGAGAGGTACTAACAGAAGAAACACTAGTAGTAACACCAGAAGAAACACCAGTAGTAACAGACCCCGACAATACTTCTGGAACATCCGGTTCCTCGGGAACCTAACACCTAATCCATCCCCGACAGCTTTGACTAATTCGTAAAATAATTCATATTACATATTAAAATACCCAATTAGGAGGAACTAAATATGGGAAGCAATTATAAGTTAACTTACAATGTGGATATGGTATTCTGTATCGACTGCACCGGCAGTATGGACAATATCATTGAAATTGTAAAAACCAACGCCTTGAATTTCTACAATGACGTAACCAACACCATGGCAGCAAAAAATAAACACATCACCCAGCTTCGTGTTCGTGTGGTTGCATTCCGTGACTATGTGGCAGACGGCGCAGATGCCATGATGGTAACCGACTTCTTCCGTCTTCCCCAGGATGCAGCAACCTTTGAAAAATGTGTAAGAAGCTTGCGTGCAGACGGTGGCGGAGATGACCCGGAAGACGGTCTGGAAGCGTTGGCATATGCAATTAAATCCAAATGGGATACCGAAGGCATGAAGAGACGTCAGGTTATCGTTGTTTGGACCGATGCTGCAACCCATCCCTTAGGTTTTGGTATGAACAGCGGTTTCTATCCCAAGGGAATGGCAAGAGACATCAGAGAACTGTCTTCCTGGTGGGGCAACGCTCAGGAAAAAGGCTTAATGGACAGAAACGCAAAACGTCTGCTCCTGTTTGCTCCCGATGCTCCCGATTGGAACGTGATTTCCCGCAACTGGGACAACGTGCTCCATTTCCCCTCGGAAGCAGGTAACGGTCTTCAGAACTTAGACTACGAAGAAATTATCAACGTAATTGCAAACTCTCTGTAAACAATTTGAGGTAAGGTGTCAGTTATGAAACATGGGTTAAGCTGCCTGTTTGTGGTAGCAGAAGAAATGGTAGCCGGTCACGGAGAAGATTCCTACTACTATGCGGCAACCGAAAACCGCTTTATTGCGGCTGCCTTTGACGGTTGCGGCGGTTCCG
Source organism: Clostridia bacterium (assembly GCA_017549265.1). GTDB lineage: Bacteria > Bacillota > Clostridia > UMGS1840 > UMGS1840 > SIG452. The sequence continues at coordinate 1,738 of JAFYVF010000075.1, read as the reverse complement.
GCTCCAAAAAATATGAAAATTATTCCAAGCAAACCGGCGCATACGTGGCTTCCAGAGCTGTCAGCGGCGGTGTGAAGACTTGGTTTGATTCCGGCAAAAAGGAAAACGAGATGCAAAGCTACGTGCAGGCGTCTTTGGATGTTCTGCAAAAATATGCCGATGCAGGTGGCAGAGTGTTTGGCTCTTTGGGAAAAGCTTTCCCCACCACTGCGGCAATTGTCAGCGGCAATATTTCCAAACGAAACACGGAAATCACCTTGTCTTGGGCAGGGGATTCCCGTTGCTATCTGCTCAACGCCAACGGTCTTCATCAGCTCACCTCTGATGATTTAGACGACGAGGATGCAATGAGCAATCTTTATAACGACGGGATTATGACCAATGTGATTAACGCCTCCACCCCCTTTACCCTTCATCAGTTAAGCTTCCGCTTAAACGAACCCGGGATTTTCATTGCCGCAACCGATGGTTGCTTCGGGTACTTAAAATCTCCCATGGAATTTGAAAATCTGTTGGTGGATTCCCTGGTTCGTGCAGAAAATCTGCAGAGCTGGAAGAAAGACTTAAACGACCGCATCCATGCGGTTACCGGGGATGATTACACCCTGACGGTTGCCGCCATCGGATATGCTTCTTTTTTAGAAATGCAACGGAGCTTACTTGCCCGTCACAAAATTTTAAATCAGCAGTATTTGATTCCCGATTACGATGCAAATGTTTTATGGCAACAGTATAAACAGGAATATTCCCGTTATTTAGGATAATGCGGGAACATATTCTACCTTTAAAAAAGAAAGGAAGTTTGAGATATGAACTGTTCAAAATGTGGCACACCCATCGAACCCGGCCATCAGTTTTGCAGTAAATGCGGTGCCATTGTAGCTCCCGCTGTACCGGCAGGCGCTCCCGGCGCACCCGCGTCTTCTGCTACGCCCGCAGGTGCAAAACCTGCCCCCGGCGCACCGATTCCTCCCGCAGGCGTGAAACCTGCCCCCGGCGCTCCTGTGCCTCCCGCAGGCGTAAAACCTGCCCCCGGCGCACCGATTCCGCCCGCAGGCGTGAAACCTGCACCCGGCGCTCCTGTGCCTCCCACAGGTGCAAAACCTGCACCCGGCGCACCCGCGTCTTCTGCTACGCCCGCAGGTGCCCCCATACCGCCCAAGCCCATGCCTCCCAAACCGATGGCACCCGGCGGCAAAAAACCCCCTGTAAACATGATTATTGCCATCGTGATGCTGGTAGTTGCAGTGGCAGGGTTGATTTTCTCTTTTACCGATAATGCGATTATTGTTGGGAAATGGCAAGCAAGTGCAACCTCCTATGGTCAGTCGGTCAGTGAAACAGATGAATATGATCTTTTTGGAAATGTCAAGATAACGTCGACAGTCGGAGGGCAAAGTCAAACGGTAACTGCAAAGTACAAGCTTAGCAATAACGCCATAATATTAACCATGGAGGGCGTTTCTTCCGCTCCGATCAAATACAAATTTGAAAATGGAAACAAAGTGTTGAATTTTACAGAGCTTTCCGGCCAACCTATGACCAGACAGGATGCTATTCCCTTCTATTTGATTGTGATGATTGTTTCCGGTCTGATTGCAGTAGGCGGTGTTGTTTTGTTAATCACCGGCATGAAATCTGATAAAGGTTCTTTAACACCCATCGGCGCTCCCGCAGGAGCAAGACCCGTACCTCCCGCACCCGGCGCACCGATTCCGCCCGCAGGAGCAAGACCCGT
>JAFYVF010000074.1 GCA_017549265.1 Clostridia bacterium | reverse complement strand
GTCTGTATGAGGAAGACGAAGACTTGTTGGAAGACGTGTTAATCGAAACCAACCAGGCAATCGAAATGTCCAATATCTACTCCAACATTTTATCGGGTACCATGGACGCCTTTGCTTCGGTCATCTCCAACAACCTAAACATCGTCATGAAGGTGTTGGCATCGGTGACCATCTTAATGGCGATTCCCAACATCGTCACTTCCTTCTACGGCATGAACATTCAAGGCGGAATTCCTATGGACCAATTCTGGTGGTTCCCCTTGGCAATTTCCATCGTTGCAATTTGTGTGACTGCGTGGATTTTAATTAAGAAAGACATGCTGTAGGTCGTGGGAAAAATTTCTATCGGCTCCAGCCGCACGAAAAAACAGCAAAAATCACTCCAAAACCCTTGATTTTCAAGGGTTTTTGTATCCTTAGAAAAAACACGAAAAAATGAGGCAAAATGGAAAAAATGAGAACATTTCGCATCCTCACCTTGGGTTGTAAGGTGAATCAGTACGAATCGGAAGCTTTGGCACAGCAATTCTTAAAAGCAGGGTATCGACCTGCCCAATCAGGAGAAGCTGTGTCTGTTTCGGTGGTCAACACTTGCTCCGTCACCAATATGAGTGACAGAAAATCCAGAAAAATGATTCGTCAGTGCGCCAAAGACAGTGAGTTGGTTGCCGTGTGCGGATGCTACGCCCAGGCAAAACCGGAAGAAGCTTCCCAAATTGAAGGCGTGGATCTGGTCATCGGAAACGGCAATAAACATAAGCTGTTTGCTCTCATTGAGGAGTGTTTGCAAGCAAAAGAAATGGAAAAATCTTCCAAAATTAACATAGCAGAATTGACTCATGAAACCTCTTTTGACAGTGTCCCCATCACCGAATATCGGGAGAAAACCAGAGCTATTTTAAAGATTCAAGACGGGTGCAATTCCTTCTGTTCCTACTGCATTATTCCCTATGTGAGGGGACGTCTTCGCAGCCGAAATCCCTTGGAAATACTGGAAGAAGCGAGACTTTTAGCCAAAAACGGATACCGGGAAATTGTGCTGGCAGGGATTCACGTTTGTAAATACGGAGCGGATTTTTCCGATTCAGGTTGTGATACTCCCATCCACGATTTAACGGACTTACTCATGGAATTAGAAAAAATTGACGGAATTTGTCGAATCCGTTTAAGCTCTATCGAACCGTTTGCCTTTCATGAAAAGTTTTTCCGCTACTATGCGTTATCGAAAAAACTTTGCCCATCCTTCCACATTTCTCTGCAAAGTGGTTCAGACACCGTTCTAAAACGAATGAATCGCCATTATACTGCCGATTATTACATCAAAACCGTGGAAAAACTAAGAGAAATCAAGCCTCAAACCACTGTTACCACCGATGTGATTGTGGGTTTTCCCGGAGAAACGGACGAAGAATTTCAACAAACCCTTTTCTTACTAAAGAAAATCAATTTTCTAAAAGTTCACACGTTCCCGTATTCCAGACGTTCAGGAACCGCGGCAGACAAAATGCCTGACCAAATTCCGCAGAATATCAAGGAAATACGCAGTAAAGAGGTCATCAAGCTGTCCCTGAAATCAGAGCAGGAAATCCTGAAAAAATACGTGGGATCCCCCCTGTTTGTGCTGGCGGAAGAAGAAAAAAACGGCGGAATGTATGGACTTAGTGAAAATCATTTGCCGGTAATTTTAGAAGGGGAGGGGATTTTGGAAAACAAAATCTATTCGGTTGTCCCCTACCGCACAGACGGCGTCTTTCTCTATGCCGAAATTTCCAACTAAATATACGAAAAAAGCACGAAATTCCAATGGATTTCGTGCTTTTTTATTGGGAAAGAACCAATAAAAATGCTGTTACTCCCTCTTTCCTAATCTTCGGAAGATGCAATCAAACAAAATTGCGCCCCAAAAACCCTGGCAAACCAAAGTGACCGCCAGAATCAACAAATATTGGGCATCCGGACTGCTTTGATTTTCTTTTGCAACCAAAATTCCGATGAACGCTACCAGAAGTGCTGCCCGAAGAAACCACTTAAGCAGCAAAACACAGCGTTTTTCCACGGTTTTTAATCCATCCTTTAATTTCATATCAAAATTCCCTCCTGTTTCATTATAGGTCTGTTTCTCCGCCATAGAACGAAGCGAAAATGTATTGCAAAATGTTCCACGGGGAACATTTCCTTTGAAAAATCCCCCGAATTCATAAAAAAATATTTTTTTATGAAAAACTATAGACTTTTTTGGTATTTTGTGGTACAATTAACGGTACCCCACCTATTTTTTAGATGGCGAATTTGTGCATTTTGTTCCACGGGGAACAAAATTGGCAAACATTACATAAAAAATTCAGATGTTCCACGGGGAACATTTACGATGATTTTGCATCATACCATAGAGAGAAAGGTCAAAAATATGGGAAAAATTATTGCAGTTGCCAACCAGAAAGGCGGCGTTGGAAAGACCACCTCCGCCATCAATATCGCTGCTTGCTTAGGGCATCTGGGCAAAAAAGTTTTGCTCATTGATGCAGACCCGCAGGGGAATGCCACCAGCGGCGTTGGTGTGGATAAAGAAAGCGTGGAAGTGTCTTTCTACGATGTTCTGATTGGAAACGAACCGATTGAAAACTCAGTAATTGCAACCAATTTCAAGAATTTATGGGTTTGCCCCTGCAATATTGAATTGGCAGGTGCAGAGGTGGAATTGGTAGGATTTAGCGACCGTGAATTTCAGTTCAGCAAGTCCTTGGAATCCATCCGGGATGTGTATGACTACGTGATTGTGGACTGTCCGCCCTCACTGGGGCTCATCACCATCAACATCTTATCTGCCTGCAATTCCATTGTGATTCCGCTGCAGTGCGAATATTTCGCATTAGAAGGACTCAGCCAACTGATGAATACCCTACGGAAAATTAAATCCCGTTACAATGAAAACTTGGAAATTGAAGGGGTGGTGCTGACCATGTATGACGGCAGAACCAACTTAACTCTTCAGGTTGCCAGTGAAATTAAAAAATATTTTGGAGACAAGGTGTTTAAATCACCCGTTCCCAGAAGTGTTCGTTTAGGGGAAGCACCCAGTTACGGAGAACCCATTTTATATTATGATAAGCGTTCCCGTTGCACTGAAGCTTACTTACAAATTTCAGAAGATATTTTAAAACACAATCAATAAAAACCATTGAAAACAGCGGAATTTCGGCATGTTTTGCAAAGGTTATTTCCTTACAAAAATCAATTGTTTTTTGTAAAACAAAAAAAGAGAGGTCAGAATACTATGAATAAAAAAGGCGGACTTGGCCGCGGACTTTCTTCGCTTTTGGAAGAAAAGGTGGAGATTGGCTCCGGAAGAGTCCATGAAATTTCTGTGATAGATATTGAACCCAATCCCGATCAGCCCAGAAAAGACTTTTCGGAAGAAGGGTTACAAGCGTTGGCAGACTCCATTGCGGAGGTTGGGGTATTATCACCCATTTTAGTGAGAAAAAAAGAGAACGGTTTATATGAAATTATTGCAGGAGAACGCCGTTGGCGTGCATCCAAACTGGCAGGAAAGAAGAAAATTCCCGCCATTGTGAAGGATTATGAAACCCGTGAAGTGATGGAAATTGCTTTAATTGAAAACCTGCAAAGAGAAGACTTAAACCCCTTGGAAGAAGCCATGGGATATCAGACTTTAAAAGAACAGTTTGGTCTGACACAAGAAGAAATTGCCAAAAAAGTTTCCAAAAGCCGTTCCACTGTGGCAAATATTTTACGAATTTTAAATCTGCCCGATTTCGTGTTAAAAGAAATCAAAGCAGGAAAAGTGTCTTTAGGGCATGCGAAAGCTTTGTCTTCCTTAGAATCGGACGAAGGGAAGAAACTGCTCCTTTATGAAATTGTGAAAAATGAGATTTCCGTAAGGGATGCAGAGGAATTGGCAAAAAAACTTTCCGAGAAAAAACGCACCAATTTAATCAAAAAAACCTTGAAAAAAGACCCCAATCTGATTGAGGTGGAAACTCAGTTAACCCAGAAATTCGGCACCAAAGTGCAGATTAAGAGCGGTAAGATTAAAAGCAAGATTGAAATTGAGTATTACACCCAGGACGATTTAAAACGTATCATCGATCTTTTTTAGTTTTTTTGGAATTGCTCGTTGCAACATTTGCAAATGAACAGAATTGTACAAATTATTGAACTTGACCGTTCAAATCCCACGATATATAATAGAAACCGCCGGAGGCGACACCAAAAACAGCCAAAGGCGGATACCAAAAAAGGAGAATCATTATGCTGGACTTAAAACGTATCCGTGACGAAAAAGAAGAAGTAAAACGTCTTTTAACCATAAAAAAAGCAGATATTAGCCTGCTTGAAAGAGTAAGCGAATTAGACGAAAAAAGAAGAGCGCTGACCTTCCAGGCAGAAAACTTAAAAAATAAACAGAATACTGTTTCCAAAGAAATTCCCAAACTGAAAAAAGAAGGCAAAGATGTGGCTCCCATTTTCCAGGAAATGAAGGAATTATCCGAACAGATTAAAGGAATGGACAAAGAACTTTCCGAAATTCAGGAAGAATTGCAGGCTACCTTATTAAAAATTCCCAACACTCCTGCAGACTGTGTACCCGACGGTAATTCTGATGAAGATAATAAAGAAATCAGAAAATGGGGCACTCCCAGAGAGTTTGACTTTGAATTTAAACCCCATTGGGATATTGGCGAAGGCTTAGGTATCTTAGACTTTGAAAGAGGAGCGAAAATTACAGGTTCCCGTTTCACCGTGTATAAAGGTTTGGGTGCAAAATTGGAAAGAGCGGTTATCAGCTTCTTTTTAGATACTCATACCGAAAACGGTTATACCGAAATTTTACCCCCCTATATGGTAAACCGTGCATCCATGACCGGTACCGGCCAGCTTCCCAAATTTGAAGAAGATGCCTTTTCTTTAAAGAACTGTGATTACTTTATGATTCCCACTGCAGAAGTGCCTGTGACCAATCTGCACAGAGACGAAATCTTAAAAAAAGAAGATCTGCCTATTAAATACTGCGCATATTCCGCATGTTTTCGTGCAGAAGCAGGCAGTGCAGGCCGTGATACCAGAGGATTAATCCGTCAGCATCAGTTTAATAAAGTGGAATTGGTGAAATTTGCAAACCCCGAAAATTCTTTCGAAGAATTGGAATCCTTAACCAACGATGCAGAAAGACTGCTGCAGCTGTTGGGCTTACCCTACAGAGTGGTGCTGTTATGCTCCGGTGACTTGGGCTTCTCTTCTGCAATGACTTATGACTTAGAAGTTTATCTTCCCAGCTATGGCAGATATGTGGAAATTTCTTCCTGCTCCAACTTTGTGGATTATCAGGCAAGAAGAGCCAACATTAAATTTAAAGAAGATATCAATTCCAAACCGCAGCTGGTGCATACCTTAAACGGCTCCGGCTTAGCAGTTGGCAGAACTGTGGCAGCAATTTTGGAAAACTATCAGAACGAAGACGGTTCCGTTACCGTTCCCGAAGTGCTGCGTAAATACATGGGCACTGATATTATTAAGTAATAATGAAAAATGAATAATGAATAGTGAATAATTATGGTGGCAGGCAAAGCCTGCATCATCATAAGGCTCTCCCCTCAGGGAGAGCTGTCAGCAAAGCTGACTGAGAGGGCTAAATGGTTGGCAACGCCAACCCACCTCAATTATTCATTCTTCATTATTCAATATTCATTGCTGCAAAGTGCCATACCAAAAAACATAGAAACACGATTGCTTTAAGTATGAAATATCGTTGCTCTGTGCCATACCAAAAAAAACGGCAAGACACTATATTGGAAGTTTGTACAACCCTTCAAAAGTGCTATACTAAAAAGATGTCAAGAGCGTAATTGAAAAAAATAAAAAACATTTTTAAACTTATTATGTAAACCAACTTGTGAGCAAAACCTTAGGGAATTTGGGAAAGGTTTTCCACACAAAACAAAAAAATATTCCACAAAAAATGTGGATAAATGATAAAAATGAGGTGAAATCACTTGTTTTCCACAGATGAGCTCTACGAAAAGGTAGTAGACATAATAAAAAGTGAAATTTCCCCGGTGGCATACAGTACCTGGTTTAGTTCCGTCACCCCGGAAAAGATAGAAAACAATATATTTTATTTTCGCGTTCCCATTGAATATACCCGTGATATGATCACAAAAAAATATTCCGAATTGGTAAAAACTGCAGTGGTAACTGCATCCCAAGGAAGTATTTCTGATTTCATGTTTTTAGTGGATGACAGAAGAAATGCTCCTTCCGTGTTAGACCGTTTTTCCGATACCCAGGATGAATTATCCACCTTAAACAAAAAATATACCTTCTCTAACTTCGTTATCGGAGAATCCAACCGTTTTGCTCATGCTGCAGCAATCGCTGTGGCAGAAAGCCCGGCAGAAAACTATAACCCCTTATTTATCTATGGTGGCGTTGGTTTGGGAAAAACCCATCTTCTGCACGCAATCGGAAACAGAATTAAAGAAAATGACCCTGCCAAAAAGGTGTTATACTTAACCTCAGAATCCTTTACCAACGAATTTATTGACTCCATTAAATCCGGGAAAAACACTGCATTCCGTGATAAACTTCGTAACATTGACGTGTTGATGGTAGACGATATTCAGTTTATCGGCGGAAAAGAAGGTACTCAGGAAGAATTTTTCCATACCTTTAATCATTTGTATCATAATGATAAACAGATTGTGTTATCCTCTGACCGTCCTCCCAAGGATATCAGAACCTTAGAAGAACGCTTAAGAACCCGTTTTGAAGCCGGTTTAATGTGTGATATCAATGCACCTGATTTAGAAACCAGAATCGCTATTTTAAAGAAGAAAACCGAAGAAGAAAACTTCCCCATTGATGATGAAATCATTGGGTTTATTGCATCAAAAATCAAATCCAATGTGCGTGAATTGGAAGGTATTTTTACCAGATTGGTAGCTTTAACCAAGTTATCCAAAAAAGAAATTACCAAAGAATTGGCAGAAGATGTGATTAAAGTCATCATTGCAGATTCCAAAAAAGCAAAACCGGGCATTGAAACGGTGATGGTGGAAACTGCAGGTTACTTTAATATTGATCCCCAGCTTTTAAAATCTTCTTCCAAAAAGAAAGAAATCGTAAAAGCACGTCAGGTGGCAATGTTTTTAGCCAGAGAAGTGCTGGAAATGAGCTTACCCAAAATCGGCGAAGAATTTGGCGGAAGAGATCATTCCACCGTGATGTATTCCATTGAAAAAATTAAGGAATCCCGCAAAACAGACGCATATATTGATACCATTATTGAAGAAATCACCGGTTTATTAGAAGACTAGTTTTTTTAGTATTTTTTAGTATAACACCATTGTAGGATAGAGGAAAACTCAGAAGATTCGTTTCTATGATCCGATACCACTTTTAGAAAGGAATTGCCATAAAAAATAAATCAATTTTCTCTATTATATATAATAGTATAAGAT
>JAFYVF010000073.1 GCA_017549265.1 Clostridia bacterium | reverse complement strand
TACAGGGGAAAGTCTGCCCGTGGATAAAACCGTGGGAGACACGGTTTACGGCGGAACCACCAACCAAAACGGATATGTCCGAATCGAAGCAACCAAAGTGGGAGATGCCACGGTGATTTCCCAGATTATCCGTCTGGTGGAAGATGCTTCAGGCACCAAGGCACCTATTGCCCGTCTTGCCGATGTGATTTCGGGATATTTTGTACCCACCGTGATTTTGATAGCGCTCATTTCCGCTGTTATCTGGGCATTTTTGGGAAAAGATTTTGCATTCTGCTTAAATATATTTGTATCTGTGTTGGTAATTGCCTGCCCTTGTGCTTTGGGACTTGCCACTCCCACCGCCATCATTGTGGGAACGGGAAAAGGTGCCAAACAGGGAATTTTGTTTAAAAATGCTACCACACTGGAAACTGCACACAAAATAGACACGGTGGTGTTTGATAAAACGGGTACCTTAACCGTGGGAGAACCTGTGGTGACAGACGTATTTTCGGCATCTCTGCCTGAAGAAGATTTATTAAAAAATACGGCAGCACTGGAAGCATATTCCGAACATCCCTTAGGCCGTGCTATCCTGAAAAAATGGGGAGAAGAGCCACTGCCGGAAGTCATCGATTTTCAATCTGTGACAGGACTTGGCATTATGGGAACGGTAGATGGCAAGGAAGTAAAAATCGGAAACTCCGAATTTGTAAGCGTGCCTGATACCAGCGCTTCTGAGCGTCTTTCCGAAGATGGAAAAACCGTTTTATATGTATCAATAGACGGCAATTATGCAGGGTTTATCGCCGTGGCAGACACCGTGAAGGAAACCTCCAAACAAGCGGTCAAAGCCTTAAATTCTATGGGTATTGAAACCGTGATGCTAACAGGTGACAACGAAAAAACCGCCCAAGCCATTGCCAAAGAATGTGGCATCCAAACCGTGATTGCAAAAGTGCGTCCCGACGAAAAAATGGCAAAAATTGAAGCATTAAAAGCTGACGGAAAAACCGTTGCTATGGTGGGTGACGGCATCAACGATGCTCCCGCCTTAACCGCTGCCCATATCGGCATCGCCTTAGGAAACGGCACCGATATTGCCATGGAAAGTGCAGACGTGATTTTGGTAAAAGGAAATCCCGAAGATGTGGCAAATACAATTCTCTTAAGCCGAAAAACCATGAAAACCATCCGCCAGAATCTGTTCTGGGCTTTCTGCTATAACACCTTGGGAATCCCGCTGGCAGCAGGTGTTTTGGCACCTTTCGGAATCTTAATGAATCCCATGATCGGAGCGTTTGCCATGAGCCTTTCTTCAGTTTCCGTGGTGAGTAATTCTTTAAGATTAGGACGGAATCGATAAAACAAGCAGAATCAAAAATTGCAAACATCATGTAGGGGACGGTGCCCACACCGTCCCGTTTTTTTTGATATTGTGATTCTTCGTGTTGTGAAATACCAAAAATACCCAAAAGACAAAAAAGACAAAAAAAATCGGACAGATGTAGGCATCTGTCCCTACAAAAAATGCACAAGAAATTTCTTGTGCATTTTTTAATCGAAATTTAAATTGGTATAGCCATTTTTGAAGTCCGCCATCTTTAACGAAGAATTTACAATTTTCACCATGGCATAAGGCGTTTTTGGTTCGGGAGTAGTAAGAATCACTTTGGTAAATCCCTTCTTTGCCAAAAAATCCAGCAAACAAGCTTTGGTGTTCTCGGTGGAAAAATAGGCTTCCCGAATGTATGCGGTAGTGAGGTCGGAATCGGAAGATTCCACATAAAAACCGCTATTTTTAATTTTGTAATACTTCCCTTGGGAGAGATAAAAATCAGAATCTTCTTCGTTTCTTAAAATCACGGTATCAAAAGCGTTTGTCCAGCTTAGATAATCGGTGTGAAATACTTCGGATGCTTCTTTGATTTCGTATTCTAAAGTAGGATTTTTCTCAGGAAAGAGCATTTCTTTTTTCAGATAAAATGCGGTTTGATAACCCAATTTTTCATACATGGAAAACAAGGTTTCATTGGCAGGTACCAGGTAATAAAAATCCACTTGACTGCCAAAATGCGACTCCATTTTCCGAAAAATTTCTTTCATATAGCCTTTGCCACGAGCTTCGGGAACGGTGGCTACTCCATACACATAAACAGAAGAGTATTCCTTTCCCAAAATCCTTGCAGTAAAAGGAATTGCAAACAGAAAGCTCGCTATTGTTCCGTTATCCCGCTTATCAAACACCAAGTCTAACCGATGAGAAAAAATACGGTCGCAAAACTGAAGATCCTCGGAAAAAATCTGTTGAAAAAGTGGTTTATATGCAAGGATATCTTTCTTTTCTGCCATCAGAATGTTCCTTTCATTATTTTAATAAATCAAGCAATTCCAAAGGGTTTTCAATGGTGTGATGGGCTCCGTTTTCGTCTAATTCCCCTTTGTCACGAAATCCCCAAAGCACCCCAACTGTGAGACAGCCTGCATTATTTCCCGTTTGCATATCCACATCACTGTCACCCAAATACACACATTCCGAGGGAGCAATATCCCAATCACGAAGTACCGAAAAAATCCCTGCAGGGTCAGGCTTTTGGGGAAATCCCTCCTGCTGACCAACCACATGGGTAAACGGATAATTGCCAAAATATTCTTTCATTAAACGCACCGCATTCACGTGGGGCTTATTGGTCACCACACCAAGGCGAATTTTTTTAGCAACCAATTCATCAAGCATCTTAACAATGCCATCATAGGGCTTTACCCGATAACTGCAGTATTCCCCGAAACATTCCCGATACACGCGGATGGCTTCTTCCAAGTGGGTAAGCTGGGTGTCACCGCTGTATAAGAGTGCACGCTCCACCAGCTTGTCGGCACCGTTTCCTGCAAATACCCCATACTGTTTTACGGGAACGGGAGGATAACCAAAATGTGCAAGCATGGTGTTGCCCGACTTGGCAATGGACTCCAAAGTGGCAAGCAGGGTGCCGTCTAAATCAAAAATTGCGCCTTTTATCATAAAAAAATACCTCGTTCTTTCTTAGTAAGAGTATAGCATTACAAGGAGAATGTGTCAACCCATAGCCCGAAAATATGCTGATTTTTATCAAATTGTTGATAAATTGCCGAAAAAGCCAAAAAACATTGAGATTTTTTAATTTTTTCAAAAAAATTCTAAAAAATATACTTGCATTTTTAAAACTGATGTAGTATAATATGTGATGAAACGTAATGAAAACTTTGGAAGGAGCTTCTCTTTTTATGAAAACTATGAAAAATGCAAAGAATACAAAACAATCGCTTTTAGAAAATCCGATTGTTAAAAAATTACATGAAAATCTGCCTTTAATTTGCTGCATCATCGCAGTAGCAGGCTTTTTATTCTTACCCTTCACTTTAATCAATAAAGGTAACACTCAGAAATATCCTGCAGTTGGTATCGAATTTTTGCTGAATGTTGGCGGTTACCATTCCAATCCCGGTTATGTTGGTAACCAGGGCGGTAACTTAATTCTTGCTCTGTTCGGCACTTGCCTGCTCTTCGTGCTTTGCGCGGCACTGGCAATCTTCGGTAGCATTAAGAAAAAGAAAAAAGCATATAACTGGGGTATCGGTATTGGCGTAATTGCATTGGTTGCTATGTTCGTGGTACTGGTGATGTTCCCCTACTATGTTCCCAACTCTTTAGGCAGAAAAGCCTTCCTCTTTACCGAAATCGGCAGAACCTTCAATGGCTTAGGCATCGGCTTCTGGCTGGCATTGGTTGGCTTGATTGCTTCCGTTCTGATTGTGGAAAAAAGAGAAAAGAAATAATACATACGAGCTTTTCAAAATTCCCGTGGAGATTTCCGCGGGAATTTTTTTGTACAAAAAATGATTCGTGTTTCCGTAAAAAGTGACGAAATTGTAAAAAATGTAAAAAACACTTGCATTTTGACGTGGAATAGTATATACTGTGTATAACAAAGCCTTGGGAGGAACTCCCAAATAAGGCAAAAGAAAAGGAGATTTTAACTATGAACCTGAACATCGACACCAAAACAAAAAACCTGATTCTGATGATTGCATCCATCGTAATCGTAGCAGCATTTTTGATTTTACCCATCGTAAGTGCATCAGCAAACATGGCTGGTCAGAGCAAATCCGAAAGTATAAACGGACTCGATATACTTACCGATAAAGATGCTGTAACAGGTATTATGGGCAAAGAAACTCCCGCACTCGTTGTAGTCGGATCCCTTTTAGTAATTGCCGGCGGCGGCGCTGCGATTTATTTCTCCGCAGTTAAATTCAATCAGCCGAACTACAAACAGTTCTTTATGTATTCTGCAATCGGTGCAGCAGTTGGTGCAGTCCTCATTATGTTGGGTTGGTCCGAAGATATGAAAACAATTCAGGATGCCTTTAAACAGATTAAAGATATGGGTGGTTCTGCTTCTATAGGTTACGGCTTCGGCTTCTGGTTATCTTTAATTGCAAGTGCAGCTTGTATCGCAGGTTGCTTTGTAAAAGCAAACGACGAACAGTAAGAGATTGCTCATTTCAATTAAAACTATAAAATAGGGGAATCGTTGAACGGTTCCCCTATTTTTCAAAAAATATCTATAAAGAAGAGGTGTTCTCAATGAACTCACAAACTAAACACACCTTGGTTTCTATTTTAGCCATTTCTTCGTTGCTGCTTTATATGATTTGTCCCATTTTATCCAGCGAAGCATTAGG
>JAFYVF010000072.1 GCA_017549265.1 Clostridia bacterium | reverse complement strand
TAGGAGTTGCACGATACATTTCGACCATTAGATCGGGTTGGTAAGACAATTTCGCTTTTCTTAATCCTTCGATGCCCATATCGTCTTCACGGTTGACATAGGCGAGATGACTCCAGGCGTTTTGGACAAACTGTTGGTTAATCATGGGGTAGGCACCCTGATAGTCGGTATCTGCCTTTTCAAAATGGATGAGGGCGGTATCCTCATTTAACTGTTCGCCAATGGTGAAGGCGACCACTTTATCGTCCACCAGAAGAATTCCGCCTTTTAATTCCAATGCTTCAAAGTTTGCCAGTGCATTTTCCAGAGCCGTTTTTTCGGTGAGAACAGAGGCATCAGTTTCAGCTTTCTTTTGGTACCAATCCTCAATAAAGGGACGGATTTTTTCCAGATTCTCTGCCGTTAACGGTTCATAAGAATGGTTGGGATATAATTCTTTAAACTTATTGATGTGGTTTCGTTTGCCGTGAAGTTTTTTGCCTGACAGGGAAATCAGTTTTTCGGTGGTATAGACATAGTTATCCATATCCCGTTCCCGACGGATTTCAAAAATTTCTCCGCAGTTTTCACGGACGGATGCCAAATCCTGTGCGGTAATACCGTAGATATGATAATCTTTTCCAAAAAATTCGTCCAGGTAGGCTTTCAGCTTTGCACAGAGGCAACCGCCCAAGGGCATCATAAAATACCGTTGACCGTTGTAGATGCTTTTGCCTGTTACCACCAGATGGTGGGTATATTCAAAATAGTGAATATCCTCCGCATCTTTCCATAAAAAGAGGTTGGCAAAGCTCAGGTAGGAGCATTTGGCAGGATTTTCTGTATAATACTGATAAAACAGGGCTCTGTCCTGAATGGTGAGGGGGTTTAGTTGCATACATAACTCCTGATTTCTGTTTGAATTTCCTCGATGGAACGGATTTTGCCCTCTTTGGCACAGGGAATTACCGTCCAGTTGTATTTTTCTGCCACATAACAAGCGTTATCGTAGCAGGCTCTTAAGTAGGTTTCGTCAGACTCGTGGATATCTTTGGCAGACTGGTTGGTGATTTTGTTGGCACGGTCACGCATTAACTCCATCGCGTGTTCGGGAGGCATATTGAGGAAAATAATATGGTCAGGCTGGGGAAGTTTGAAAATGCCGTACTCCAAATCGTAGAGCCAGGATAAAAACTCGTCTTTTTCTTTAGTTTCAGTCACTTTTACCGCCTGATGAATCATATTGGAGGTGACATAACGGTCAAAAATAATCACCGCATCGGGGTCGTTGACGGTTGCTTCCCATTTGGTTTTAAAGGAAGCGTAACGGTCTGCCGCATAGAAAATGGAAGCGATTTTGCCGTCCACGCTGTCTGCAGTTTTGCCGAAGTCCCCGTTTAAGTACATTTTTACCAGAGCAGAGGAGGGACTTTCATAGTCGGGAAAACAAAGCTTTATAACTTTAGTATTCTCCTTTTTAAAATATTCATACAAAAGCTCCGACTGGGTCTGTTTTCCGCTGGCATCGGTGCCTTCAATCACAATCAGCTTTGCTCTTTTTGTCATATTCATTCTCCTTTTTCAGAAAAACTTCGATACAATGTATTTAGTGTATCACAATTTGGGGAAAATTTCAATAGGTTGGAGAGGGGTTTGGCAAAAAAATATAAAAAACCAGGAAAAAATGCAGGAAAAAACTTGCATTGGAAAAAAAATCGTGCTAAAATATTTTTAATGTTTTTTAGAATAATCCTTTCAGGAGGTACGAATATGAATAAAAAAATCAAAGTGGGCATTGTAGGACACGGTAACCTGGGTCGTGGCGTGGAAATGGCAATTTCTCACACCAACGATATGGAACTTGCAGCCGTGTTTACCAGAAGAAATCCCGATTCTTTAACACCTTTAACCAAAAACGTTCCCGTGTATTCGGTAAACGATATTTTAAACTTCAAAGACAAGCTGGACGTGTTAATCCTTTGTGGCGGTTCTGCAACCGATTTACCCAAGCAGGGACCTGAACTTTCCAGACATTTCAACACCGTGGACAGTTTTGACACCCACGCCAAAATTCCCGAATATTTTGATGCGGTGGATGCTTCCTCCAAAGGAGCAGGCAAAGTGGGTATCATCTCCGTGGGTTGGGACCCGGGTCTGTTCTCCATTCAGAGAGCGCTGTTTGGTGCAGTGCTTCCCACCGGAAAAGATTACACCTTCTGGGGCAAAGGGGTAAGTCAGGGTCACTCTGACGCTATCCGTCGAATTGAGGGCGTAAAAGATGCGAAGCAGTACACCGTTCCCGTTGCTTCTGCCATTGAAGGTGCAAGAAGCGGTGAAAATCCCGAGTTAACCACCCGTGAAAAACATACCAGAGAATGCTTCGTGGTGGCAGAAGAAGGGGCAGACTTAGCAAGAATTGAAAACGAAATTAAAACCATGCCCAACTACTTTGCGGATTATGATACCACAGTAAACTTTATCAGTGAAGAAGAATTAAAGAGAGACCACGCAGGAATTCCCCACGGTGGATTTGTCATCCGTAGCGGAAAATCCGGATTTGACAGCGAAACCAATCACGTGCTGGAATTTTCTTTAAAATTGGAATCCAATCCCGAATTTACTTCCAGCGTTCTGGTGGCATATGCCAGAGCGGCGGTAAAATTAAATACCGAAGGGGTATCCGGTGCCAAAACTGTATTGGATATTCCGCTTTCTTATTTATCTGAAAAAGACGGCGCAACCTTACGAAAAGAATTGGTTTAAGAAAAAAGACTGTTCCCCTAAAAAGGGAAACAGTCTTTTTTAATGAATAACGAATGATGAAAAATGAAGAATTGCGGTGGCACCCTAAGGGTGCATTGTATGGATTTACGAATCATTTTTTATATGTTACCGTTTTTTAATTCTTCCTGTAATATTTCTATGATTTCTGATTTTAACGCATCATTTTCATTTCGGGGACATTCTACATGAACACATTCGTTACAAGGTTTCTTTCTGAAATGCTCAATACAGCAACACAGATAGTTACATTCATCGCAGCAGCATTCGTTTCCGTGTTCACCGTTGCCGGGACAGTCTTTCCCGCCGTTTCCCGGAATCAGTTCAATTCCCGTAGGTCCGTCAATAATCATTGGTTTTCCTCCTAAATTAAAAAATGCGCAGCCGAAGCTACGCATGAAAAACGCATAACTCCTTTGCTTGCGACAAAAATTTACATCTTTAGGCATGAACCTCCAAAAGTATGCAAAAACAGAGTATGCATTTTTACCAATAGTAAAAATGCACACTTTCAGAGTGATTCATGCATAGAACAAATATGAAATTTTTGTCGCAAAATCATTGTATCACAGAATTTTAAAAATTACAAGAGGTTTTAAAAAAATTGTAGGGGCGGATGCCCTCATCCGCCCGTTGTTTGGTATCGCATAACACAAAGATTTACAAACCAAACAGCGGGACGGTGTAGGCACCGTCCCCTACAATCATCCTCCATACAATATTTTAACCCAAAACAAAAAGACGAAACCCTTTTCTTTTTCACAAAGAATTTCGTCTTTTTTTATATGTTACCGTTTTCTAATTCTTCTTGTAATATTTCTATGATTTCTGATTTTAACGCATCATTTTCATTTCGAGGACATTCTACATGAACACATTCGTTACAAGGTTTTTTTCTGAAATGCTCAATACAGCAACACAGATAGTTACATTCATCGCAGCAGCATTCGTTTCCGTGTTCACCGTTGCCGGGACAGTCTTTCCCTCCGTTTCCCGGAATCAGTTCAATTCCCGTAGGTCCGTCAATAATCATTGGGTTTTCCTCCTAAATTAAAAAATGCGCAGCCGAAGCTACGCACTAAAAATGTATTACTTCGGTACTATTGCGACATAGCTTCTTCCAAAACAGAAAAATAACCAAAGCATACATTTTTAACAAAAGTATGCTCTGTTTCGGAAGTTATTAAGCTAAGTCGCAAAATTATTGTATCATAAATATTTTAGAATTACAAGTATTTTTTACACAAGAAAAAATAATATCGCACAACAGAAGGAATTTCAATACCAAAATAAGCGGGACGGTGTAGGCACCGTCCCCTACAATTAAATTTTCCAGACAAAACAAAAAAGACGAAATTCAATGAATTTCGTCTTTTTTATTTTTATCACACAATGTAAGGCGATGAGAAATGGATGTAGAATTCGGAAACCGAACCCGTAGGGGTTATCCGAAGGCGTACGTGCTGTACGCCGAGTGATGAGGTTTACGGATTATACGCCATTTATCAAGCCGCCGCGCAATGCAAGCCGTAACTTTACAAGTCCCCGGCCTGGCTAAACCACGCAGACGGCGCCGAAGTAGTTTCGGTGGGTGCCACAGGTGCAGGTCTTGCGCCCACAGGCGGTGCTTTGGGTGCTTCCTTTGTTTTTAGGACAGCTGATATGGGAACTTCGCTGCCGTCAACGGACGGGAAGGTACAATGCTGTTCCAAAATGCTCACGATTTTGCCAAATGCTTCCGGCGGTGTGGAACGGGTAGTATATTTTCCTTGAGTACCGTCACGATAGCAAACCTGGATAGATTGGTTGAAAGCACCTGAAATAATCAAGCGTCCTGTGGTCTGGGGTGTGGACATTAAACCTAAAAGTCCTGCTCCCATCACAGATTCCATCAGTTCCTGATAGGATTCCGGAGTGAGAGGCATTTCATATACATCAAAATAGGATTGGGGCAACGGAGTTTCGTCGCTATAAGAAGGTGCAGTGGTATTCCACCAACGGATACGTTCGGGGGTAAGGCTGATGGCTCTGCCGTTGGAGCCGCCGTAGTCGATTTCCAGTTCACGCACCATCATGTTGGCATCCGGCTGCTGCTGGAAGCCCAGCAAATTGTTGATTCTGTTTAACACATCGCCGATAGCCGGACGTTTTTCGGGTTCTACCTGCAGCATATCTGCAATTAAATCGATCACCATACGAGAACCGTAATTAGAATCGGGCTGCAAATAACCGTCATTTAACGCCGCTTCGCAGGGATAGTCATACCCATTGGAAAGATATTCGGGCAATTTCCCGAAATAATACTCATGGAAAACCAAACCTAAAGCAAACACGTCTGCTTTATCATCAGGATGAATTTCTTCCCCAAAATTTCCTAAAAAGGTTTCGGGAGCAAAATAGGTTAAGTCACCGCCGAAATCGAAGTCTTCTAAGGGGTCTTCCAACAAAAAGCCGGCGTCAAAGTCGATGATTCTTGCCGCAAAGTTGCCGGTCTGGGTATACTGCAAAAGGATATTGGTGGGTTTGACGTCAAAATGAACAATTCCTGCAGCGTGCAAATCCCGAAAGCCCTGGGCAACTGTTTTCATCAGAAGCAATTTTTTCTGTTCGGGCATGGCAGCAATCTGCTCCATGCTCACAGACAAACCGTGAACCTTCTCCGTCACCACATAATATCTGCTTCCGTGACGGAAAAACTCGTTGATTCTGACTAAGTTCCCGCGGCTGGCTTCATTGATACGGGAATAGAATTTTTTAAACTTTTGCTCAAATTCATAACAATGCGCACGACTGCTCTCAAACTGCTGAGGTGTTAAAATTGCAGGGTCCATCGGATAAACGGGAGTAATGAGCTCTTTAATAAAATATTCCCGTCTGTTTTTCACTGCAAAGCCCCATTTTGAGAAGCCACTGTTGGTTGTTATCCAATCCCCTTGCAGGGTGTATCCATTGATATTCATAGGAATTTCTCCGCTTTTTCGTTCTTTTCTTATTTTCTATGTGATTTCTATAAATCGCCGGCACGTTCCATATGTTCCGAATCCGTAGGCGGTACAGCAGGAGGTAATTCAGAAGAAGCTGTGCCGAAGGAATCTGCCTTTCTCATGGTAGATTTCAGGCGACTGCCCCCCATATCGGAAGTGTCTTTTGCCGCTTCAAACCAAGCGGAAGGGGCAGGCGGAATATAGCTTTCCGTTCTCGGGAATTTTTCTGCTCTTTCTGCTTTTTCTGCTCTTTCTGCTTTTTCGGTCAGTTTATCCAGTCCGATAATAGTTCTGGTTTCGCCTATATCGGTTGCTGTGGGTGTTTCGGTGATTTTGGCCGGTTCAGTTGGCGTAGTTGTGTCTGCGCCATAACCGGTGCCGTAATTGATTTCCTCTGCAAAAGGTGGGTAGGAAACCGGAGGTTCCGGCGATGCCACAGGGGGCTTGACAGGAGACTCCACCGGAGATTTCTCGGAAATCAAATCGGATAGGGGTATTTTCTTTCTCACAATCAGAATCACGATGCCCGTAACTTCTAATGCAATGGAAAGTACTAAAATAATCAGATAAAAGGGAATCAGATCCGTTCGGGTGAGAGGATGACGGAATTCATCATTCTTCACAAGCATACTGTCTCCCATAAACTGATAGGGATTTGCCTCGGTCAGTTCGGGGTCTGAATAGGTGAGCGAGAGCACATTGTCATAAAGTTTATATTTTCCTTTCACAGTGCCCTGCTCAGAATCTTCGGTCACATTGCCGAATATATCAAATTCCAGCTTCGTAAACAAGTAAGTTTCTTCGTCAGCTTTGGTGTCTAACCGTTCGCACTTCCATTTTCCCACAATGCGCACCGTATCGGTAGTGGAAAACCAGATACCCACAGCAGCAATCAACAGCAGAAAAACGGCTAACGCCACAATCCACGGAGATTGCTTGGCATACACATATTCTGTTTCCTTCTCTTTTTCGCTTCTCTTTTTGGGTGGAAGGGACGTGGAAGTCACCGGTTCCTGCCGTGTGCCGCAGCCCGGGCAAAAGGGATTACCGGGAACTAAGGGAGTGCCACAATATTTACATACCATATTGATTCCGCTCCTTTCTGGTTTTTTGGGAATCTATGCGTTTTGCGTGGTTTTATAAGTCTCCGCCTGAATGAAAAAAGGAAGAAGCCGTAGCCGGAGATTCCAAAGTGGTGGAATCGGTTGGATCCGAAGCAGGCGGGTCGACGGTTTCAAACCAATCTTCGTCATACGTGGGAGATTCGGGGGGTAACACATAGCCCAACATCGGACATTCTTCTGAATTGACCGATTCATCATCAACGTTCATCGGTGGGGCTTTTCTCGGACGTAAAATCTTTTTACGTAACAAATAAGATGCCACAAATGCTGCCACAACGCCAATCAGCAAAAAAACGGCAGCGTAGGGAAATCCCTGTACGGTGAAGGGGTGTGCATGATCTCCATATAAATATAGTTTTCCGTCCAGAGTCAAACGGAACTCAATTTCTTCGGTTGCGCTTTCGTCACGGTCTGGGGTGAACACAATTTTGTTGCCCTGAAGATGGTAGGCTCCTTTCACCGTGGTTGTCCCCGAAGTTTCCGACATAATGCCAAAGGGAGAAAATTCATACTGACGGTGAATTGCCATATCTCTGTTTGGCAGGGCAATATTCCCTGCCCACGTTCCCGTGAGACGGGTTTTGGGATTCATGCCGTAGAAAATACTGAGAAGCGCCACACTATATAGCAGAATCACCACAATCCACTGGCGAAAGTTTTTTGAGATTTTATTGCCCGAAGGAACAGAAAAATCTACTGCCCTGTCACATTGACTGCAATAAGTATCTGTTTCCAGCATGGGTGCACCGCAATACGGACAGTTCATCATCATGTTCCTTTCTACAAATTAAAGTATAGCAAACTATATCAAATTGCCCAAAAGGCAAGGGTTTTCAAGTTTAAAGATCTCCTGCCGACTTAACCGACAAAAAAATTTGGCTATTTATTTTTGATATTTTTAATATAGGAGTTTTTCAAGAAAAGTTGGTGCTGAGGGGAGCAATCCCCTCAGCCAAAGCACAACTATTGATTTTAAAACAACCTTTTTTCCAACATATCCTCCGATTTTAACGGGACGGAACAATCGGGGGGACGCCGTTATAGGGATCTCCCGGAACAATGGGGTTATCAGGAGTCGGAGGAGTTGTGGTGCCGGCATAACCGGGTCCTACCGGAGCCGGTGCTGCAGGAGCGCCATAACCGGGAGCATAGGAAGCCGGTGCTACAGGAGCCCCATAACCGGGGGTATAGGGAGCCGGTGCTGCAGGATATTTTTTCTGCTTCAGATATTTCTTCAGAAGAATGCCGCCTACAACTGCCAAAATAACAGACAAAATCTGCATAAGCACATAGAAGGGAATGGCATCCGCTCTTTTATAAGTGGAAAGGCTGCTACTGCCTATACCACTCAACACAATCTCTTGATTTCCGTTCACAAAATGGTATTCTCCTATCGTGGGTGAACTTTTTCCATTTTCTGAGTTGGAAGCATATCCGCGTTCTCCGGAGCTATAGGAGCTCGTTCCGGAGCCGATTACCAAAACGTGATCCTCTGCTTCCACAGAATAAGTAGCATTTACTGCGGAGTTACTAAAAGACGTACCGGATTCATAACTTCTTTTTTGAGTCAATTTTCCGAAGATGGTTAATTCGACAGTTTCCGAAACCACAGCAGAAGAATAACTATTGTATGAATCATCCTGCACTGCGTTCCACTTTCCCACAATTTTTGCATTGTCTGTGGAAGAATAATATAAACCTCCCACTGCCAGAACAAAGGCAATAATTGCAGAAACTAAAAGAACAACGGGATTTTTTTTACTCATCTGAATCATCCTTTCTTTCCGATACTGAGGGGATTGCTCCCCTCAGCCAAACTTCTTAGAAGCTAATGAATCTTATAAATCTAAGTCTCCGCCACGAGAGAAGAATCCGGCAGTTTCCTCAGGAACACTGGGCCCTGCAGGGGTCTTTTTCATGGTAGAGGTTAAATGAGGCGCCGCTGCAGGCGGTACGGGTGCGCCGGGTGCGGGAGGCACGGGTCTTGCTCCTGCAGGCGGTACAGGTGCGCCGGGTGCGGGAGGCACGGGTCTTGCTCCTGC
>JAFYVF010000071.1 GCA_017549265.1 Clostridia bacterium | reverse complement strand
TGCCCCCTTTGGCCACTCGGGAACCCCTCCGTATTCAATTAAAAAGTGGAGCTGGTGATGGGACTCGAACCCGCAACCTGCTGATTACAAATCAGCTGCTCTGCCAATTGAGCTACACCAGCACAGGCTTGGGAAAAAGTTCAATCATCAATTTCACCTTAACGATTATAACACACGGATTCTTATTTGTCAAGCATTTTTTTTATTTTTTTTGGCGACTATGTAACAAAACCTTGAAAATGCAGGAGTAAGAAGGGTTTTTTCGGTGCAAACTAAAAGAAAATATCAGATAAAAAGGAGTTTTTTTGATGGTTTGCAACAAATTTTTTACCGTGCTTCTCTGTGTGGCGGCAATTTTGTTTTCTCTTTTCGTTGTGGGGATTGGTGCCTGGTTTTCCTATTTGTACATTTCGCCGGAAGAACGGGTGTCTGCCAAGGTGACCGACCTGGTGACAGGCGGACGGGTGAATTTTTTGTTTCTGGCAACCGATGAGGGAGGATTTTTAACCGACACGGTCATGCTGTTATCTTTTGACGGAGACCAAAACAGTTTAAACATTCTTTCCGTTCCCAGAGATACCCGAATCCGTCGGGACGGCACATTTTATAAATTCAATGCCCTGTATGCTTTGGGAGAGGAGGGGAAACGACACGAAGAGCCCATTCGTTATGTGAAGGAGTTGACAGGTCTTCCCATCCATTATTATGCGGTGGTGCATCCCGAAGGGGTGCGCAATATGGTGGACACCTTGGGAGGTGTTTGGATTGATGTGCCCCGACGGATGTACTATCAGGATCCGGAGCAGAATCTGAGCATTGACTTATCTCCCGGTTATCAACTGTTGGACGGGAATAAAGCGGAGCAATTTACCCGTTTTCGGGCAGGGTATGCAGATGCAGACCTAGGCAGAATCAACGCCCAGCAAACCTTTGTAACAGAACTGATTCGTCAGAAAGCAAGACCCGAATATCTGGGGAAGGCACCACAGCTGTTTCGGGAGCTTTCCCAATATGTCGACACCAATCTGAAGGTGTCGGATTTGCCTTTGTTTATGAAGCTTTTGGAAGATTTTGAGCATCTGTCTGTGACCGCTCACCAAATGCCGTTACGGGAAGAATGGGTCAACGGAGTGTCCTACGTCATCTGCAATGTGGACGAAACACGGGAACTGATTCAACGTGAATTTTTGAAAAGTGAAACAAAATTACCTTAATTTTTGCCAATAAACGCTGAAAATGTGGGAAAAATCAGTAAAAATTTGTTGACATTGGGAAAAAATTGTGTTATACTGAGCATATCATCGGAATTTGGAACATAGGTTCCGGAGGGTGAGAATTACGACCGCTTATGCAATCAGCATAACCTAAGGCCAGACGGACAGCCGGGTCGAACGCCGAAGCGCTGAATTTTGAGGAAAATTCAGTTGTCAGGAACAACCTGCCGTATAGATAGAGTTAGAAGCTCAAATTTTATAAGTTGGTTCCTTTACAACCATGTGCCTTGGCACACATCGACTTGTGAAACGGTCAATAAGAGTACGCGTATCAAGCTCTGAAACCTATCTCAAACCACCAAAGGGGAGGAATATCCCTCTTTTCTGATTTTAGATTATTTTTACAAGCGGTGTGTCATTAGACATACCGCTTTTTATTTTACTGATTTTGATTGTTATTTTGACGGGGAAGGAAGATGCCTCTATGGAACAGATGAAACACACGAAAAAAATTATCGAATTAAAAAATATTTCCAAGGAATTTGAAGGGGAACAGGTGTTAACCTCCATCAATTTGGATATTTATGACAAGCAGTTTGTAACCCTGCTTGGTCCTTCCGGTTGCGGAAAAACCACCACGCTTCGTATTGTGGGCGGTTTTGAAGTGCCCGATAGCGGTGATGTGCTCTTTGAGGGCAAACAGATTAACGATGTGCCTGCTCACAAAAGAAGCATCAACACCGTGTTTCAGAAGTATGCGTTGTTTCCCCATTTGAATGTATTTGAAAATGTGGCGTTTTCTTTGCGCCTTAAGAAAATTCCCAATGCTGAAATTACCCGCAGAGTAAAAGAAATGCTGGAGCTGGTTGCCTTAAAAGGCTTTGAAAGAAAGAACGTAACCAAGTTATCCGGCGGTCAGCAACAGCGTGTTGCCATTGCAAGAGCGTTAATCAGTCACCCCAGAGTGCTTCTTTTAGACGAACCTTTGGGTGCTCTGGACTTAAAGCTCAGAAAAGATATGCAGAACGAACTGAAAAAAATCCAGAAGCAAACCGGCATCACCTTTATCTATGTTACCCACGACCAGGAAGAAGCCCTGTCTATGTCTGACGTGGTGGTGGTTATGGCAGAAGGAAAAATTCAGCAAATCGGTTCTCCCACCGATATTTATAACGAACCCGTTAACGCTTTTGTTGCCGATTTTATCGGCGAAAGTAACATCTTAGACGGGGTGATGAACGAAGACTATAAAGTTACTTTTTCAGGGCACACCTTCTCTTGTGTGGACAAAGGTTTTGCTCCCGGCGAACAGATTGACGTGGTGGTTCGTCCCGAAGATGTTGATGTTGTGTCATGCCAATCAGGGATGCTTACCGGTACGGTTACTTCTGTCACCTTTAAAGGCGTTCACTATGAAATTATCGTGGACATCGGCGGTTTTAAATGGATGATTCAGTCTACCGATTTTGTGGACGTGAATGCCAGAATCGGTGTATCCATTGACCCAGATGCCATCCATATTATGAAAAAATCCGAATTTTCCGGTCAGTACGGTGACTATTCCACCTTCTCCGATGAAATTGACGAATTATCCAACACGGAAACGGTAGGTGATTAGGATGCAGAAAACGAAAACCGGTTTTTGGGGAAAAATGACGGCAGCTCCACACATTTTGTGGTCGATCCTGTTCATCTTAGCACCCCTCATTTTTGTGATTTACTATAGCTTTACCGATGTGACCGGCGCTTTCACCTTCCAAAATATTTTAGCGTTGGAGTATCATACCAACACGTTTTTGCTGTCGGTAAGCCTTTCTGTGATTGCCACCTTTATCTGTTTTTTAATTGGCTATCCTTTGGCCTATTTCATTGCAAGCTATAAAGAAAAATCTCAGAAAATCATGATTACCCTGCTGATGCTCCCCATGTGGACCAACTTGTTAATCCGTACCTATTCCATGATGGCGATTATGGACGACGGTGGGTTCTTAAACACCATCTTAGAAGCATTAAACTGGGGAAAAGTGCACTTAATCGGCACCAAAGGTGCGGTAATCTTCGGTATGGTGTATGATTTTCTGCCCTATATGGTGCTTCCCATTTACACCATCATTTCCAAATTGGACGTAAGTCTCACCGAAGCAGCCCGTGATTTGGGTTGCAGCCAGTTCCAAGTGGTGAAAAAAGTGATTCTTCCCTTATCCAAATCGGGAATCATTTCAGGCATCACCATGGTCTTTGTGCCCTCCATTTCTACCTTTTACATTTCGCAGAAGTTAGGGGGCGGAACCTTCGAGCTTATCGGTGACACCATCGAACGTCAATTCCAAAACGTTTCCACCTACAACGTAGGCGCCGCTATTTCCTTAGTAATGATGATATTGGTACTTTTATCATTAGCAATAATGAATCGCTTCTCCGAGGAGGAGTCAGCGTAAAACAGCGTCTTTTTTCGTTTCTGTTCCTTTGCGTACACAAAAGTACGCGGCAGTCACAAAAAGCAAAAAAATACATCTGTTTCCCATCTGCCCCATTGGTAAGTGAGGAGGCAGCATAAAATCTTCAACCACATTTCCTCAAC
>JAFYVF010000070.1 GCA_017549265.1 Clostridia bacterium | reverse complement strand
GAAACGGTATTCCAGATCGTGTTCGTGAAGCTGGTCAACTGCAGGAATCGCAATGGCACCCAGTTTGTTCAGACCGAGCATTGCAATCCAGAACTGGTAGTGACGTTTTAAAATAAGCATAACTCTGTCACCTTTTTTGATGCCCAAAGATGCAAAATAGTTTGCACACTGGCTGGACATTTTACGCATATCGGTAAAGGTGAAACGACGCTCGGTTTTGTCTTTGGCAATGTGAAGCATACAGAGTTTTTCAGGTTCACGTCTGGAAAGCTCGTCCACCAAATCAAAGGCAAAGTTAAAGGTGTTTTCGTTTTTAAAGGTAATGGAGGTGGGAGTGCCCTATTCATCCTCCACAATATCAATATAATTATGATAAATTCTGTCTTTGGTATCACGATGAATGGAACCGATAATCTGTTCGGTGGGAACCACTTCTTTGGTGGTTTCTGCCACTTCTGCATCGGCACGGAGCACGATTGCATAGAATTTACAATCTTTGCCGTTTACCGCAATCATACCGTGAGGGGTATCACTGTTGTAATAGATACTGTCGCCGGGGCCCAGCACTTCTTTATGTTCACCAATCTGAACCATTAAGTTCCCTTCGATAACAATATCACATTCCTGACCTTCGTGTTTGGTCAGTTCAATATCTTTATTCTGCGCTTTTTCGTCATAAGTACTTACAACATACAAAGGTTCTGCAATACGGTTACGGAAAGCATGTGCCATATTGTAGTACACCATACCGTGTGCCTTTGCAATTTCCTGACCGCCACCTGCACGGGTTACGGTGTAGGAACGAAGATTGGGGCTGGAGCCCTCAATAATATCGGTCACGTTAACACGCAGAGCATCTGCACAACGGTAAATAAAAGCAAAGTTTAAGTCTGCTTCCCCGTTTTCACACTTTACATATTCGTCCGGGGAAATGCCTGTTTTTTGTGCCATTTCCTCTGTAGTGTAACCTTCGATTTCACGAAGCTCACGGATACGCTGTGCCATTTCTTTAATTTTCAAGCTAATGTCCATTGAGTTTGCCATAATAGAAATTTCCTCCTGTTGTTTGAGGCATAAAAAATCTCGCCTCAAAGTATCGGTAAAATTCTTTGAGACGAGTGTAATTTTCAAATATTCACCCGCGGTACCACTCAAATTGCAACGAAAATTTCATTGCCACTTTCAAGGTCTAACAACCTCTTGTGCTTTCACGCAGCAATCACGGAAAGGTTCTACTCATTTTTCTAATTTTCTAAAAAAGAAAAACTTTCTTCCTTTCGGCTCAGAAGCTACAAACAATTCCTGTCCCCCATGGCTCGCACCAACCGCCACTTCTCTCTCGGGTTCGCTCAAAACCGCCCTCTTCGTCATAGCCTTTCATTAAAGCATAGTATAGCATAGATTTCCGCATTTGTCAAGATTTTTTTCGCATTTTTTCTTCGCTTTTCGTTTACGACTACGGTCGTATCATAAAATCAGAAACACCTGTGAATAAATTCACCTGGTCTGCCATGACAAACCGTTCTTTTTGCTCCTGCCCTTCCAACGATTCTGCTTGGAACTCAGGTGGGAATCCTCCCTCAGGCATGGGCGGATGTTCTCCGTTGAACTCGGGCGGTTCACCATGAAATTCAGGAGGCGTCATACCCTCAGGCATTTTGGGAGGTTCGCCATCAAACTTAGGCGGTTTCCCATGCGGACCTTTCCCAAAGGGCAAATCTGTACCGAAATATCCCTGCTGAATGCCGTACTCTTGTTCCGCTACCGTTTCAACTGCATATAATCCGTTGGTTGAATCTCCTTGGAGTGTACCTCCCACAGAAACGATATATTCTCCGCCTTGTTGGAAATTGGGAGAGGAAATAATCGCACCACGGTAATCTCTTCCTGTCAGTTTTTCTTCCGCAGTCTGATAGGCAAATACAATCTTATCATCAACATCTTTTACTACTAACGCACCGTTGGCATCCACGGCGTTTTGAAATTGCAGATTCATCGTCACCTGACGGGAATCGCTTTCGGGCCAATCCATGGTAGAACCTAAGGCAATCACAGTTCCACCATTCACAAAGGAGCCCATGTCGCTGTCTAACCCGGCATCCGATGCAGGATGGGCACAGGATACCACAGTTCCGCCGTTTACCACCAGCCAACCGTTGGAATCAATACCGTCTCCCTCTTTACCAAGCCCTGCCATAATATAAAGGTTTCCGCCGTTGATTGTCGTTACGGAAATTCCGTCTTCATTGGTATTGATACCGTCATTCTGAGAACGAATGGTAATATCACCGCCATTTACGGTGAGATGAAGTTCGGTATCCAGACCTTCGTTCTGGGCATTCAGTTCCAGACTGCCGGGACCGTCCACATTCATAGACATATAGGAATAGATAGCACCGTCTTGTTTATAGAGCTTCTTTTCCCCCTCTTTGTCTTTCAAAATCTTTGCCACATAGGAACCGTTCACAATGTTTTTGCTATCCTCTGCCAAAACGATATTTGCACCTGCTTTTGTGGTATCCACATCAAAAGTGGCGGAATTCTCGGACCAGTCTTTGTCGCACTCATACACATTTTGAAATAAAATAGCAGGTGCCACAGTGCAGGTAATATCTGCATTATCTAAAATCAGTTCTACCACTGCATCGGGATTTTCTTTGGCATCCTTGCCTAAGTCCACACGAATCTGCCCCAAAGAGAGGGTTCCGCTGATAGCATAAGAACCGGGTTTTGTAATATTTATAACCCGATGGCTATCCGCTTCTTCTTTGGTATGTTTATCAGCATCGGTACCTTCCCCATAGAGATTTCCGCTGGGATACACATCCATATCTTCGTAGTAGATAATATCACGGCTTACATACACATCTCCCGATTCCCCCACGGAAGAACCGTTATATAGGATATCTCCTTCGGAAAGTGTAATGGTTTGCACCGTGTCAAAACGGGTGCTTTGAATGTCGCTAAAAACCGGTTCACTCTGCTTTTGGTTACAACCACTAAGTAAGGCTAAGGTTAACACACAAGCTACGAAAATAAAAAGAATTCGTTTCATAGAAAATTCCTCCTTTATTCAGATTGGATTCTATCAAAAGGATATGTTTAATTTATAAAAAACAGTTGTAGATTTTATGAATTTTTTAATCTTTTGCTACTCTGCGGATGCCGTATCCTTCGTAGAATTTGCCATTTTCTTTTACGGTTTTTACAATCCATTTGGTTAAAGAAGAGTTACACGGACGGTCTAAAATATTTTCTCGGGTGGAACCGTTTCCAAAAATATGACGGATGATTTCGTCCGATTCTTCCTGATTTACCACTTCAAAGAAATCAAAGAATTTCACAATGTTGGAATGGGGTGACAACACCGTTTTTAGCTGTTCATCAAACATCCAGGTGTGGCACAAGAAGCTATCAAATTGATGTTCTGGAAAGTGTTTCGGGAAAAATTCCATGGCCATATCAAAGGATGCCTGACAAGCCTCGGGAGTCATTGCTTCTCCTTCGGGGATATGTACGGAAATATAGGTATCCCCGTTTTTAATATGGGTGCCGGGAATATCTCTCCATGCGGTGGCCTTTTCAAATTCCAGCCTGCCTAAGCGGAACAGTCTGCCGGAATAATAGGTGCCCAGCCAAAGCACTTCAAAGGCAATTCCAAACACGCCACCGGATTGTTTGAAATAATCTTCTGCCCACAAAATCAAATCTTTCATGGTGTGTACAAAAATTTCTTCTGAAATGCCACGGTCGAAAAACCACTGCTCCAGTTCTTCGCATAAGTACAGAAGCATCATCATATTTAGTTCCACATCGCCGTGCTGATCCATCAGTTCATTGTAACGGGCTAACACACAGTTTTCGGGAATTTCTTTTCTATTTAATACATCTTCAAACAACTCATCAAAATGAGCCGGAAATTCTAATTTTTCATACCATTTTCTTACAATTTGTTTTTTAGTATCCATGTTGTTTCTCCTTGGTTGCAATTATATTTATCAGATTAAAATCAGTTCTATTGTAACATAGAAAAATAAAAATGACAATACTTGCACAGCAAATATTGTCATTTTTTATTATTTCGAATTAATCTAAAATACCTGCACCCTGTTTTGCTAAGATATCAGCACGCTCATTATAGAGCACACCGGTATGGGCGTCTACTTTCTCAAAATCTACTTTGATTTTAGACTGAATCATCCAGGCAAATTCACGGTAAGCAGCGGTGGCATCCAGATTGGTTTTCCATTCCCCTTTTGCCCACTTGGCGATACCTTCATAGTCGTGAAAAATTTTCACTTGGGAAAAACCGTGATTCACCGCATACTGCATGGCAAGCATGGCGCCTTTTAGTTCCCCTGCCACATTGCGCATGGTGGCAACCGATTCTTTTTTGTCCCCACCCTGCTGTTCTTCGGTGTGTCCGTCCGGGAAAATCAAAACCACGCCGTAACCGTAGAAACCGCTTTCAATATTATAGCTCCCGTCCACATAGGCATAAAGGGTACCGGCGGGAGGTAGTTCTTCCTGAGGGGCAGCGGGTGCAACACCCGTTAAATAAAACTCCGCTTCCGCTCTCGTTGGAAAACTTTTATATTCTGCACCGGGAAAGCCCTTGATTAAGGGTTCACATTCTGCCCAGGATTCGTAAATTCCTGAAATTTTCCCGATTTTTACGGCATAGAATTTTTTCTTACTCGTTGCCATCTTGTGCCTCATCGGAATCTGCATCAACAGACACAGGCTCCACGATTCCATTCATTCTATTATATAATGCTAAGAATTCGTCGCCTTCCACTTTTTCTTTTTCCAACAGCAAATCAGACAAGGCATGAAGCAATTCCATATTGTCAGAAAGTAAGCTCTGGCAACGGTTGTAACAACTGTCAATCACTGCTTTAATTTCTTCATCAATCACTGCAGCAACCTGTTCCGAATAGTTTCTGGTCTGACCGAAGTCTTTACCAATAAACACTTCGTCCTGCTCACTGCCAAAGCAGATGGGACCTAATTTTTCACTCATACCGTATTTGGTAATCATTTCACGGGCAATTTTGGTAGCACGCTGAATATCGTTGGAAGCGCCGGTAGAAATATCGTCCAGCACCAGTTTTTCTGCAACACGGCCACCTAACAACACCACGATTTCTTCCATCATACCAACCTTGGAAGCATACATTTTATCTTCACTGGGCAAGGACAGGGTGTAACCGCCTGCACGGCCTCTGGGAATAATGGAAATCTGATGTACGGGATCCTGATTGGGCAGAAGTTTGGTCACAATTGCGTGACCTGCTTCGTGATAAGCAGTCAGTTTTTTCTCTTTTTCGCTTGCTTTTTTGGATTTCTTTTCCGGACCTGCAATCACCTTAATCATCGCTTCGGACACATCCTGCATGGTGATTCTGGTTTTCTGCTGACGTGCTGCCAACAGAGCACTTTCGTTGAGCAGGTTTTCTAAATCTGCACCGGTGAAGCCGGCAGTGGTTTTTGCAATCACGGCTAGGTCAACATCCTGTGCTAAGGGTTTCTTTCTGGCATGAACTTTTAAGATTTCTTCTCTGCCTTTTACGTCGGGATAATTTACCACCAACTGACGGTCAAATCTGCCGGGACGAAGAAGTGCCGGGTCCAAAATGTCGGGACGGTT
>JAFYVF010000069.1 GCA_017549265.1 Clostridia bacterium | reverse complement strand
TGTACCCATTGCGGAATTTGCAAAAAAACTTGTCCCACCAGTGCTTTAGAAAATGGTTTTGATAGAGGAAAGTGTTTATCTCATTTAAGTCAGAAAAAGGCGTTAAGTGATGATGAACAAGCACTTTATCAAAAATCCAAACTGGCGTGGGGATGCGATCTTTGTCAGCTTGTCTGTCCTGTAAACCAAAGTGCAAAAAAAACGCCCATTGATGCTTTCAAACAAGCATCGTTAACCCTAACCAAAGACGAAATTCTAACCCTTTCAGAAGAAGAATTTCAGGAAAAATATCAAGATTATGCCTTTTCCTATAAAGGCATCGAAATACTTAGAAGAAATGTGAGACTCCAAGATGAATACAAGATGGAATCAGTTAAAAAAGAGAATCCTTAACGAAGAATACAGTAACTTAAACCCTATGCAGAGAGAGGCCTGTTTCACCGTGACAGGCCCTGTTCTCATTTTAGCAGGTGCAGGCAGCGGAAAAACCACCACCTTAATTTCCCGTATCCATTATATGGTGAAATACGGGGATTCCTACTTTGCCGAGACTCCTTGTCCTGCATTTTTGGATGAGGAGGATTTAGCTCGTTTGGAGGCAAAAAGTGTTGGCTCCTTTACGGAAGAAGAGGAAGCATTATTTGCAAAAAATCCCATCCATCCTCAAAATATTTTAGCCATCACTTTTACCAATAAAGCGGCAAATGAATTAAAGGAACGTTTGGAAGCAAAATTGGGAGAAAAGGCACAGGGGATCTGGGCAATGACTTTCCACTCTGCCTGCGTTCGTATTTTAAGGGAAAACATTTGGTTATTAGGCGGTGGATTAAACCGTTATTTCACCATTTTTGATGCCTCCGATGCCAAAAACTTAGTGAAAGAATGTATTAAGGAATTAAATATTTCCGAAGAAGTACTAAACCACAAACTTTGTTACAGTGAAATTTCCAAATCCAAAAACGACGGTGTGGATGCCGAAGAATACCTTCGTTTAGCAGGTGCCAACTATAAACAGACCTTAATTGCCAAAGTGTATGCACTGTATATGGAAAAACTGCAGAAATATAACGCTTTGGATTTTGACGATATTTTATGCTATACCGTGAAAATTTTTGAAAAATTCCCTCAGGTTTTAGCCGATTATCAGAACCGTTTTACCCACATTATGATAGACGAGTATCAGGATACCAACCGTATTCAGTACCGTTTGGCGTCCTGCCTTGCCAAAAAGAACAAAAATCTTTGTGTGGTGGGGGATGATGACCAGTCAATCTATCGGTTCAGAGGAGCTGATATTACCAATATTTTAAGCTTTGAAGAACAGTTTGCCGACACGAAAATTATTAAGTTGGAAGAAAACTACAGAAGCACCAAAAATATTTTGGATGCGGCAAACGGCGTAATTGCCAACAATTTGCACCGAAAAGCGAAAAAACTCTGGACAAAACAAGAGGGCGGTGCCAAGGTACAAGTTTTAAATCCCAACAACAACTATGATGAAGCCAACAAAGTTGGTTCTCTGATTGAATCCTTGAAGCGGGAAGGATTTTCTTACCGTGATATGGCGGTATTATACCGTATGAATTCTTTGTCCCGTACCTTTGAACAGACATTCTTACAAACGGCAATTCCCCACAGAATTGTGGGTGGAACCCGTTTCTTTGACCGAAAAGAAATCAAGGATATTGTGGCATACCTTCGTTTGGTATTAAATCAGAATGACGATGCGGCACTGATGCGAATCATCAATGAACCTGCCCGTGGTATCGGAAAAACTTCCGTGGAAAAAGTGCAGGCATTGGCTCTTGCAAACGGCATTTCCATGCTGGAAGTGTGCGAAAAAGCAGGAGAATATTCCGAGCTTTCTCACCCGAAAGCAAAACTTACCAATTTTGCTAAGATGATTGCAGACTTCCGTGAAAACGTCAATGATACTGAAGCACTGGTAAATTCCGTGCTTTACGGTTCGGGTTATATGGAAGCGTTACAGAAAGAAGACACCGACGAAGCAAACGCAAGAATTCAGAATATGAAGGAACTGCTTTCCATGATTAAGGAAGACGAAAATAACCGTGATTTGTCTGCCTTTTTGGAAAATGTTTCTTTATTATCCGATATTGATAACTATGATGCAGAAGAAGATGCAGTTACCTTAATGACCCTTCACAGCTCTAAAGGATTGGAGTTTCCCGTGGTGTTCTTGGTTGGCTTTGAAGAAGGGATTTTCCCGTCTATGCAGTCTAAAACCGAGGTTGGCGGACTGGAAGAAGAACGTCGTCTTTGTTATGTGGGCATTACCCGTGCCAAAAAACGGTTGTATCTTTCCTACGCGGATGAGCGTATGCTGTTCGGTTCCTATATGCATAGCTTACCTTCCCAGTTTTTAAAAGAAATTCCCGAAGAAACTCTGGAACGAGAACAAAAGAAGAAGGTGGATTCCTTTGCTTCTTTTGGTTCGTCTTCCACCTCTTCTTACAGCGGTTATCAGACAAGCTCTGTTGGCGGTTACCGTGGAGATTCCTACAATTCCAACGCCATTCATTTAACCCCACCTTCCACCCCTGCAAAACCAAGTACATCGGGCAATTTACCCGACTATCAGGTGGGATGCCGTGTGCGTCATAAAAAGTTTGGTGACGGAACGGTGTTGACTGTTCAACCCTTAGGAAATGACGTGAAATTAGAAATTCAGTTTGACGAATTTGGCAAAAAGACATTGATGGCGGCATTTGCCCGTCCCGAAATTATTTAAGGAGAAATTACTATGGCATTGGATGCCAACACCTTGGCGGCTTTAGCTTATGAGCTTGATTGTAAGCTCAGAGGTGGGCGAATCGATAAAATATATCAGATGTCCAGATCTTCTGTGCTTCTGACGTTGCGTTCTTTGGGAGAGAATTATCGTTTGTTATTATCCTGCGATGCTTCCAAAGGGCGTATTTGCCTTACCAAACAAACCTTTGAAAATCCCGATATGCCGCCGGTGTTCTGTATGCTGATGCGAAAACATTTGGCAGGCGGAAAATTGCTAAGCGTGGAAGCAGTTCCCAATGAGAGAATCGTGATAGTTACTGTGGAGAGCACCAATGAGCTGTTTGAAGTGACTCCCAAAAAACTCATTTTAGAGCCCATGGGAAAACATTCCAACATCATTTTAACCGACGAAAATAACCGGATTATTGATGCAATTCGTCATATTGATTTCACCTTGTCGGAAAAACGCCAGGTATTACCCGGTCTGTTTTATGAATTACCGCCCGTTCAAGAGAAAATTGACGTTCATTCCTTATCGGAAGAAGAATTCTTCTCCCATTTTAACGAAGAATGCCCGAGGGATGAAGTCTCCAAAAAACTGATGGACGATTTTTTGGGAATGTCTCCCATATTAGCAAGAGAAATCGAGTACCAAAGCGGTGGGGATTTCAAAAAAGCAGGGGAGATTTATTGGAATTTTTTAGCCAAACTTTCCCAAAAGAAATTCGAACCTACCTTGCTTTTTAAAAAGGGCACAAAAGAACCCAAAGATTTATATATCTGGGATATTTTTCAGTATGGAGATTTCTTTGATAAAGAGCCTTGCAACTCGGTCAACGAGTGCGTGGATTTGTTTTATAAAAGCAAAGAAACCAAGCGTCGTTTAGAAGAAAAGAGAGATTCTGTTTCACAGATTGTGGAAAAGAATTTAAGCCGTTTGTATAAAAAAATTGATATTCACGAAAAGAATCTGAAAAAAGCGGAAAAAAAGGACCGTTACCGTATTTATGCAGAGCTTTTAACCGCCAATTTATATCAGCTGACCGAAAATAAAAAAGAGGTCACTTTGCCTAATTATTACGAAGAAAATGCACCGTTGACCATCCCCTTAGACGAAACCATTTCGCCCTCCCGAAATGCCAAAAAATATTTTGAAAAATACAATAAAGAAAAAACCATGGAAAAAGTTTCCCGTGAAATGTTACAAGAAATTCGCGGGGAAATTCATTATTTGGAAAATGTTCGTGATTTACTGGACTTAAGCGATGACGAAAAGAACATCGCAGAAATCAAAGAAGAATTGGTGTTGGGTGGATATGCATCCGACCATAACTATAGTAAAAACAATAAAAATAAGAAAAAGAATGATACTAAAATTACCCGTCCTATGGAGTTTTTAGCCTCCGACGGCACACTCATCCTTTGCGGACGAAATAACCGTCAGAACGAAGAATTAACCTTGAAAATTGCATCGAAATTTGACACCTGGCTTCACGTTCGGAATGTAGCAGGCTCTCACGTAGTAATCAGAAATCAAGGGGAGAGAGTTTCAGATGAAACTTTATATGAAGCGGCGCTCATAGCAGCACAGTATTCCAAGGCTGCCAACGATACCAAGGTCAGCGTGGAATATACCAAAGTGAAATATGTGAAAAAGCCGTCGGGAGCCAAACCCGGTATGGTGATTTACGATAATTTTGAAACCATTATTGTGGAACCCGATGCCAAGCGTGTTGAAAGGATGCAAAAAAAGTAAAGAAACAGAGGATCAAAGAAAATGGTTACTTGTTATACTTGCGGATTAAACGGAATTGAATCCTATATTGTGGACATCGAAGCGGATGTAACGAAATCTCTGCCTCAGTATGATGTGGTAGGGTTAGCGGATACTGCCATCAAAGAATCCAAAGAGCGTGTCAGAAGCGGTATCAAAAATTCAGGATTTACCTTTCCTGCCAGAAAAATCACCATCAATTTAGCACCTGCGGCAGTAAGAAAAGAGGGAACTCATTACGATTTGCCTATGGCAGTTGCCTTGATCGGTGCCATGGAGGAAATTCCAAACCTTAACCAGTATATTATGCTTGGGGAACTGTCCTTATCAGGGGAAATTCGTGGGGTCAGCGGTGTGCTTCCTATGGCAGATGCTGCACTGAAAAAAGGTTATCAGAAAATTATTGTTCCCCTAGATAACGCCAAAGAAGCGGCGTTGGTGCCGGGACTTTCGGTGTACGCTGTGAACAATCTTCGGGAAGTGATTTCTTTCTTAAAAGGAGAATTGGAAATCTTTCCTTTTGAAAATGAAAACGAACTTCAGTTTGATGTGATAGATTCTAAATTAGATTTTGCTGACGTGAAGGGTCAGGAAAACGCCAAACGTGCCTTGGAAGTGGCTTGTAGCGGCGGACACAGTATCTTAATGAGCGGAACTCCAGGCTCCGGGAAGACTATGCTTTCTAAACGTGTGCCCGGGATTTTACCGCCGCTCACATTTTCCGAATCCATGGAAGTGACCAAAGTTTATT
Source organism: Clostridia bacterium (assembly GCA_017549265.1). Lineage (GTDB taxonomy): Bacteria > Bacillota > Clostridia > UMGS1840 > UMGS1840 > SIG452. Next base: position 33 of record JAFYVF010000069.1, on the reverse strand, counting down.
CGGTCTGCTCTTTGGTTTCCAAAGACAAGCCTA
>JAFYVF010000068.1 GCA_017549265.1 Clostridia bacterium | reverse complement strand
GATTTATCCGAATCCTGCCAAAGATTTTTTAAGGATTACTGTGCCATCCACTCATAAGAAATTCAGGTTTGAAATGTTTGACACCAGTGGAAAACTGGTGGCAGCTGTCGAAAATAAAACTGAGATCAGCATTAGCCATCTGGAATCCGGTAACTATGTTGCAAAAATAAGTTCCTCAGATTTTTCAGAATCGCAGAAAATTCAGATTAAGAAATAAAAAAAGAGCTTGATAAATGAGGCCACTGAAAAACCGTATCAATTTTAGGATTTATGGTTTTCGGTCATTAACTAAGAGCTTATTACAGGAGTTTAAATTCTGTAATGAGCTCTTTTCCTTTTTTTGAAGTTTTGATTTTATCGGGTTATGAGGCTGCTTTTGGCTTAAGCATTGCCCGTTTTTAGATGTATTGGTTTTTTGCCCTTCCCTTTCAGATTAATTTCAGAATTCTCTTCAAATTGACTGCGAAAATAGCCATCGCTCCCTGCATCTGCATATTTTCTAGGCCATAGGATGTTGCTTTGCCGTATCCGTGGGCGTTTTTAAGTTCGCTGTTTTTCGCCTCAATCTTATACCGTTGCTTCGATTTCTCCCTGTAATAATCGCTTTCCTGAAAATCCATTTGATCCTGATGCAGTTCTGATTTTATGGAGACAGAATAGGTCTTAGATTTTGCTCCATCTTTGTAACAGCCTTCTCTCATCGGGCATAATCTGCATTTTTCTATATCAAAATAATATACATCCACTTGGTTTTTGCCAACATTCTTTTTGTTTTGGCGGGCTTTTCTTGTCGCCAGATGTCCTGCGGGACAAACAAATCTGTCAGCATCTTTGTTATAGTCAAACCGGTCTTGATCTTTTCTAAATCCCTGTGTAATAGAAGGATTCAGTTTTGCTACGATTTTAATGCTCTGATCACGGGCAATTTTCAGATTTTCTTTCCCGGAATAAGCGGCATCACCAATGATCGCCTCCACGTCCATTCCGTTTTCCTGGCTGATTTTTAAGAGTTTGGGCAGTTCTGGGCCGTCTCCTTTTTCGCCCGAAGTAACCACCGCCGCCGTAATAATGCGTTCCTCACTCATTGCCAGGTGTGTCTTGTAACCAAAAAATGGACTGTCAGCCGACTTGTGTCCTGTTTTGGCATCCGTATCTTTTGAAAAAACCAACTGTTCGCCAGTGTCATTGGCTGTTTCCTTTAACAGGTTCAGTTTCTCCTTTACTGCCGGAATCGAACTTAGGGAGGGCTCGTTTTCAATAGATTTTTCAAGCTCTTTGCAGTAGGCTAATTCTTTGTTCAAATCATTTTCAACATTCTTGGATGGCATTTTAGACTTAAACTCTTCGTCAAACTGATAAACTGTTTTGCGAAGTAACTTGGAACGTTCCCTAAGCACTTCCAGCGCCGAAAAAGGGTTTGATCGGGACAAGGTATGCGTGGCATCCACAATGATGGATTTGCTTTTTATGATGCCTTTGTCAATAGCTATTGCGACGGTTTTTCCTATCAGCAAATTCAATAAATCGGTGTCCTTCAAACGCAGTTTTCTAAATTTAGTGAGGGAACTGGGATTGATCACGTCCTCTTCCGGAGCCATTTCCAAAAAATATTTGAACGACATATCGAACCGCGAACGCTCCACAACGTCCACATCAGAAAGGGTATAAATACTTTTAAGCAAAAGATATTTAAACATGCGGATTGGACTTTCGGCATTACGGCCATTATTTAAACAATATTTGTTCAAAAGTTCATCATAAATGAAGGAGAAGTCAATCAGCTCGTTAATTTTACGAAGAATGTTCTCCTTTGGAATGATCAGGTTATATAAATCAGAATAGGCACTAAACTGAACTCTTTGCTGTTGTACTAACATCTATAAATGACTGGTTTACAGATTAAATATACAAAAAAAGGAGCGAAAACATTACTGTTTTAACTCCTTTTTTCTGATTGCCCAGAAGACTTTTTCAGTGGCCTCGAAAAAACCGGTGTCTTAATAATAATCATTTTTTAATACTCAAATAAAACAGAGCCCCACGTAAAACCGCTTCCAAAAGCAGAAAGAAGTACGAGATCTCCTCTTTTTACTTTACCCTGCTCAATGGCTTCGGAAAGGGCAATTGGAATAGATGCCGCGGTTGTATTTCCGTACTTCTGAATATTGTTAAATACCTTTTCGTCAGGAAGACCAAATTTCTGTTGCACAAACTGAGCAATTCTCAAATTTGCCTGATGCGGAATAAACATATCAAGATCTTCAACGGTTTTACCGGCTTTCTGTAATGCTTCCGTCATCGTTTCAGGAAATCTTGTTACCGCATGTTTGAAAACGAAATTTCCGTTCATAATCGGATACACTTCTTTGTTGGTCACCGCTTCAGGCTCCAAACGCATTCTGTCGCTCCAGCCGAATTTTGAACCCGGAAACTGAGTACAAAGTTCATCGGCATACTTCCCTTCCGAATGCATATTCACCGCTAAAATATCACCTGAATTCTCATCTTCAGAAGCTGACACCACAACTGCACCCGCTCCGTCACCGAAAATCACAGAAACACCGCGCCCTTCATCGGAAAAATCAAGACCGAATGAGTGACATTCCGCTCCAACAACCAAAATATTTTTATAAGTTCCTGATTTAATAAAAGCGTTGGCAACGCTCATCGCATAGACGAATCCTGAACACTGATTTCTTACATCCAGCGCACCAATGGTATCGCAGCCCAGCATTTCCTGAAGCTGAACTCCGCAACCAGGAAAGAAGTAATCGGGAGAAAGTGTCGCAAATATGAT
>JAFYVF010000067.1 GCA_017549265.1 Clostridia bacterium | reverse complement strand
GAGGACTTGAACCTCCACCGAGTTGCCCCGACTAGCACCTGAAGCTAGCGCGTCTGCCGATTCCGCCATATCCGCAAATATCCTCCTAAATTTTACACGGGAGAGGATTACCCGAGAAGGAGCTTTTCGCTAAATCCTTAAAGCTGTTCTCTCAAACAGCTTTTATATTCTATCACACTTTTATTTTGTTGTCAATACTTTTTTGAAGAAATTGGGTTATTTTTTTGTCTTCTCCAATGTTTTGATGCCGTGCTTACAAATCTCGTTTAAAGAACAGATTTCGCAGGCAGGTTTTTGCGCTTTACAAACAGCTCTGCCGTGTGCCACCAGGCGGTGACAGAAATCAAACTGAAATTCCGGGGGAATAAATTTTCTGAGTGCCGACTCAATTTTTACCGGGTCAGATTCTTTGGTTAAGCCCATACGGTTTGCCAATCGTTTGGCGTGAGTATCAATGACAATGGCAGGTTTCCCAAAAATTTCACCCAAAATCACACTGGCAGTTTTTCTGCCCACACCTGCTAATTTGGTCAGTTCTTCCATGGTATCGGGAACTTGGGAGTGATGTTGTTCCACCAGAGCGATAGCACAGTTTCTGATATTTTTTGCTTTGTTCTTATAAAAGCCGGTGGACTGGATCATTTTGGCAATCTGATTCTCCGAAAGGGAAGCGAAAGCTTCGGGGGTGTTATACTTTGGAAAAATGGTTTTAGTCACAATATTCACCCTTGCGTCGGTGCATTGCGCCGATAAAATGGTTGCAACCAGCAGTTCAAAGGGGGTGGTATAATCTAAGGTGCAACGAGGGTTTTTATAAAGAATATCCAGTTGTTCTTTCAGTTTAAAAAATAGTTCCTTTTTTGTCATGTTGATTGCACCCCTTTCTTTTTTTACTGTTCGGTGACCACCGAATTTTCCACCAAAAAGGTTTTTGCGCCCTCTACCCGAAATGCCTGGGCATCGGTGATGGTGATAATGGTTTGGCAGGGTTTGATATAGGAGAATAAGCTTTCCTGCCGTGTTTTATCCAGTTCGGATAAGATGTCATCCAAAAGAAGAACAGGGTAAGAACCTGTCAATTCTTTCATAAATAACAGCTCCGACAATTTTAATGCTAAAATAATGGTTCGCTGTTGTCCTTGAGAAGCATAAATTTTAGCATTTTTATCATTTAAATAGAATTCAAGGTCATCTCTGTGAGGACCTACCCTTGTGGTGTGAAACAGGTGTTCTTCCTTTGCCACCTCAGAAAGCTTTTGATGAAATGCTTCACGAATTACGGCTCTGTCTTCCACAAAAGTATCAAAAAATTCGCTTTCGTAGCGGAGATTTAATTCTTCCGCTTCTCCTGCAATTTCCGCATAGATTTTCTTGGCGGTTTCCTTTAACCGTTCCACAAAAAGAGCACGGTAGATAATCACTTCGGTGCCGAATTCCACCAGCTTGTCGGTATAGACCTGCAGCAAGGTTTCATCGGGATGTTCTTCTTTTAAGAGTTTGTTTCGGTTTCTTAAAATGGAATTGTAGTATTTTAAAATTTTGTAATAGCGGGGACGAATCTGACAAACATCCGCATCTAAAAAACGGCGACGCTGTTCCTTATCCCCTTTGATTAAGTTCAAATCCTCCGGAGAAAACAGGACCGAATGAAATTCCCCTAAAAAAGAGGCATTATCGGTTTTGACGTCGTTTAAAGAAAGCTCCCGTTTTGCGGATTTTGATAAGCCGATTTTCATTTTTTCCATACGGGAATCAGGCGTTTTCTGATAGGTAATCTGCATTTTTGCCGCATCACAATCGGACAAAATCAGCTCTTTATCGGATACAAACCGATGAGATTTCAAAGTGGAAAAATAGTGGATTGCTTCTATAATATTGGTTTTTCCCTGGGCGTTTTTGCCGCAGAGAATGTTAGTAGAAGGGGAAAAGGAGAGGTCCAAATAGTTGTAGCTTCGAAACTGACTTAACTTAATATTCTGAAGATATATTTTGAACACCCCTTTCTTTAAAATTCCACTCTGACTAAATATTTAAAATTGCTTCTTTTAAATTCACATTGCCTGTGTAGATGGCTTTGCCCACGATGGCACCATCCACGCCGATTTCTTTTAAATTCAGTAAGTCCTGCATACAGCTTACGCCCCCTGATGCAATCACGTTAATGGAAACATGATTTTTCATCTGTTCCATCGCCTTTAAGTTGGGGCCTGATAACATGCCGTCGGTGGCAATGTCGGTGTAGATAATGGTGTCGGCACCCATAGCTTCTGCTTTTTTTGCAAGTTCCAACGCGCTGATTTTACTGGTATCAATCCAGCCGTCAATGGCAGCGTAGCCGTCTTTGGCGTCAATGCCCACGGCAACGTGGTTGGGGAATGCCAAAGCGGTTTTTTCAATTTCTTTGGGAGCGGTTACGGCAGAAGTTCCGAAAATCACACGGCTGATACCGTTTTCCAAATATTCTTTTGCAGTTTCAAAACTGCGGATACCACCACCAATTTCAATAAACAGACCTGTTTCTTTCGCGATTTCTAAAATAATGTCTTTGCAATAGGGTTCTTTATAACGGGCACCGTCCAAATCTACCAAGTGCAGATATTTGGTGCCTTCTTCCTGCCATTTTTTTGCAGCGTCCAGGGGTTTTTCAAAATATACGGTAGTGTCTTCATATACGCCTTTGCAAAGGCGTACACATTTGTTGTCTTTAATATCAATTGCGGGATAAATAATCATAGTAAAAAGTCCTCGTTTTCTATGGATGATAAAATGGTTTCAAAATCGGATGGTGCGCTGATGCACAGATTTTCTCCCGTAACAGGATGAGGAAATTCTGTTTGAAACGAATGCAGATACAGCCGTTTCGCAGGAATTCCGCCGTACATACCATCTCCCACGATAGGGTGTCCGATTTGGGATAAATGAACTCGTATTTGATGGGTTCGTCCTGTGAAAAGCTCCAGCTCCAGCAGAGAAAAATTGCTTTTTTGCATCAGGACACGGTAGCGGGTGTGGGCAGGTTTCCCGTCTTCACGGCATACTCTTTTTAAGGAGGTTTGGGATTCTCTTGCAATGGGAAAAGTGATTTCCCCGGAGAGTTCTTTAGGAACACCTGACACCAAAGCCAAATACCGTTTTCGAAAAGAACTATCCTGCTTTTGATTGGACAGGATATGATGGGATAGGCCGTGTTTGGCAATGACCAACACACCACTGGTGGTTTTATCCAGTCTGCTGACGGGACGAAAGGGCATGGGACAAGCATTGTCCACATAATATTGTGATACAAAATTACCCAAAGTTCCGTTGGCAGTTCCTAGGGCGGGATGGGTGGCAATGCCATAAGGCTTTTCCACTGCCAAAAGGTCACTGTCTTCATAGAGAATTTTGAATTCACCCTGCTGGGGTTCGCAAGAAAGATTTGTTTCTCTCGGAAACAGCATGGTGATTACATCACCTGCTGATATAGGGCTACGGGTTGTGGCCGGTGCATCGTTTATCAAAAGACAGCCGATATACTTAAGCTTTGTGATAATTCGACGGGAAATTCCTTGTCCTTTTAAAAAGTAGTCCAGCCGTTCGTGATTGGATTTTGCAAGAAAAGAAAGTGTTTCTCTTACTTCCATTGCAGGTTTTGCACTTGGGCTTCACAATTTGCGAATAGGGTTGCCGCACGGAATTTTGCGCCTTCCACCAGTTTCACTTTTCCAATCATCAGATTGCCGTTGCTATGACGGAGCGCTTCTCCTTTTACAGTGATAATCACATCATAACGCTCTTCAATGGGAACTTCGATGGCTTCTCCGCTTAGGGTGTTCATGGGGTCGGTTGCAGGTTCTGTTTTCACATCTTCCACAGTACCGATGACTTCATCTAATTGGTAATGGTAAACCTTATCCCCTTTTCTGATAGCGTTCACGGTCACATCACGTACCGATTCCACCTTTAACTCATAAGTGACTTCCACAGTGTTGTTTTTTGTTTCTTTGTCGGTCAGAAATTTCATACCAATGGCAAATACCAATACCAAAATCAATAAAATGGTCAGCAAATCAAACAGATTGATTTTGCCAAACAGTTTTCCGTTTTTTATCATGTCAGAACACCTCCCGAATTACTCTGCAATTTCAATCTTGGTAACCGTACAGTTTACCAGATAATCTTCGTTGATTAAGGGAACGGAGTAGCCGACTTTCAATTCGGTTTCTCCTGCCATTACGGTTAAGTCGGTTACTTCTGCTTCCAGTTCCACCACAATGTCTTTCACAAAAAGGTCTTCAACGGGTGCCTGGACAAATCGCTGGTTATCATAATCTGCAACAGTTCTGGTTGCGGGACGGGCTTCGGAAAGCGATTTGATGGTTCCGAAGTAGGTGTTTTTCACGTTATCGGAAACTGGGTCCCCTTCTTCAATTTTTTGGAGAATGTGTTCTTCCACATCCTGGGCTTCAAAAGTGACCGTGACGGTTTTTTTGTTTGTTTGAATTGCGGAAGGGTTGATTTTGGAAACGAAGTAGAAGGCAACTACTCCGACTACCAGTAGGATGATTACTTCAATCACGTATTTCATCACGTTATTCTTTTTCTTACTCATTTCATTAAATCCTCATATACTTTCTCTGTATTTTTCGCCATCAATTCTACTGTGAAGCCTTTTTGGTAGGTTTCTTTGGCGCCATCCCCGTATTGACGGATCAGCTGTGGTGCTTCTTTCAGAGTTTTTATAGCATCAGCCAGGGCATCAGAATCATTGGTAGGAAAAACAATTCCGTTTTTCCCTGTTTGCACCAGTTCAGGATTTCCGCCGTAATCTGTTGCAATACACGGAATTCCCAATGAATATGCTTCCAAAATCGCCAGACTGCAGGCCTCGGTGCCGTAGGAACAGTTTAACAGTACATCGGTTGCGTACAGCAGGTTGGAAACATCAGATAAAAAGCCTGTGCAAATGATGCAGTCTTCCAGTTGGTACTCTTTCACCATTGCCTTCAGGGTTTCTTCTTCAGGACCTGTGCCTGCAATTAAAAACTTCATATGATTCCGATCGGAAAGCTTGGATACGGCTTCCACCAGGTATTTGTGCCCTTTTACGGGGTTTAATCTTGCACTGATGGAGAAGACCAGGTCATTTTCTGAAAGCGAGAAACTTTTTTTAGCAAGGATTCTCTGTTCGGCAGTGGGGGTGGGGATTGCTTCCACACCGTTATACACTACGCTGATTTTTTTGGATGGAATTC
>JAFYVF010000066.1 GCA_017549265.1 Clostridia bacterium | reverse complement strand
TGCACCGTGACGGTAACCTGCATTAATCATATTGCAGATGTTGCCTTCTTCTTTTTCCACCCATTCCACAACGCCTTCCCAGCTCCAGGTAGCGGGACATACAATCTGAGGCTTCTTCATTTTTTCAAAGAGCTCAATATCGTTTTCGTGGATTTCGGGTTCATACCACCAGTTTAAGTATTCAATACCGTCGGCAGGTAATTCCGAAATCACTTCGGGGTGATGGAGCAAAATATCTGCCCACATCATTACGGTTTTGCCTTTGGACTGCAGGTAATTTACCAGTTTTTTTACAAACTCAATGTAAAGATTTCCTGCATTGTCATTCCAGTGACGGCCAATCTGCAAGTCAAAGGTTTCGTCACAACAGATATTGAATTTGTTGGAACGAAACAGAGGCATATACTGATCCATTAAGCTTTTAATCAGCTCAAAGCTTTCGGGATTAGTGGGGTCAATGGTGTGATGCGCCATTCTTTCCCACCAGGTCATATATTCCTGCTCGAAAGTGTCTAATTCTCTTAAATGCTGATACTGGGGCTGCTGCAACAGTTCATATAAGTGACCGAAGCAGGACAGGGAGGGAATAAACTCAATAAAGTTTTCCCAGCAGTAGTCATCAAGTTCTTTGATTTCTTCTGCAGTAAAGTAACCTGTTTTTTCTTTGGTGCCTGCATATTCACGAAAATCAAAGGAATGTTCCACATAAAACTGCAGAGAGTTTAATTTGTAGTATGCCATTTGGTCAATCAATTTTTTTAAGGTTTCCACTTTGGGCACTTTGCCTCGGGTAGTGTCGTGATAGAAACCGCGATATCCCATATCGGGAGCATCGGAAATGGTTAATTCGTTGATGAAATCATGGGTAAAAATCTGACGTAAAGTCTGAATACCGTAGAAAGCAGCCTGTGCACTTTCGCCGATAATTTCAGCTTTGTCGTTGGTTAAGGTCAGGGTGTAACCCTCGGTACCTTTTTCTTCATAAGAAATATAGAGGGGAATTCCGCCTTCTGCCAAAGGCAGTTTTTCTGCGGCTTTTTGGAGTCTTGCATCGGCTAATGCACAAGCCAAAGAGAGCTCTTTCTTTTTCAAAATAACGGGAATTTCCACCAGAGTTTTTGGGGTGGGGATTAAATGAAGCATGGTTGTTCTCCTTTTTTTGGATTACTCAAATTTATAAGAATAAATATCTGCCTGACGCATGGTGAATCTTAAACGGATTACTTTGCCCTGCAAAGATGAAACGTCTTTGGAATCACCAAAATACACGGTTCTGTCCGTAGTGTTACCAAAGAGTTCACAGCTGTGCCAACCTTCCAAGGGTTTGTTGTTGGCATCTAACACATCCACATAAATCCAGCCAAGTGCGGAGGTGGAGAAGTTTAAGTGGAGTTCGTTACCTGTAAATAAAATGGATTTGGTGGTAACTTGTTTTACGTCATAGTCTGCGTGATAGGAAGCAAAGCCGTCTAAACGGATACAATGGCGGTACAAGGTTGCCGGGAAACCGGGACGGGCAAATTCCTGCACAAAGAAAGAAAGTTCGTTTCCTTCCCAGGGTTCAGGCATTTTGGTTTCAATAAAGGGATAAACGGGGGTGGAAAAATCACCATAGGACCAGTTATAGGGATGTTCTTCTTCCCGTTCTAAAAACATTTCGTCATAACGTTTCCAGTTCATACCGTCACGGGAACACATAAACAGACAGTCTGTGATGGCGGTCCCCATTCTTAATTCTTTGGTTTCGGCACGATCCCAGCGGAGACGTTTTCCTTCTTCGCCGCCCATCTGCTCAAAGTTTTTGCCTAAAGAGGTCCGTTCTACATAGCGCATGGGGAACCCGATAAACATATGGGGCGCTCTGGGGTATTTCATAATTTCGTTGGTATAAAGCTGATATTCTTCGCTTTCGCCATAGTTTAAGAGCACCGGCTCCGACCAGTTTTTAAAATCAGTGGAGTGCATATACTTGATGTCACGCACTCTATCTTTCATAAACACGCGGATAAAGCAGTGATATTTTTGGTCTTCTTTATCCCACCATGCCACGTTCTGACTGTCAAAGCCGCCACGGACTGCAGTGTCGGAATCCATTACCAAAAAGTTTCGTTTAAAGTGAATGCCGTCGGGAGAAGTGTAGCACCACATTTCACGTTGGCTCAGCCAATGGGTACGGTTGTGCTTGTGATAATCGTAGCAGAGTGCAATGGCCTTGTATTTTTCTTCGGGCAGACAGTCGGGATTTTCGTCAATAAACACGAAGAAGTTATCAAAGGGTTCACCGTAATCATCGTTATTGGAGTTCACCAAAATAATATTGTTGTCGGTGCTGCCCTCGTATTCGTGCAGGCCAACGTTGGGGCGGGTCCAGTTGACATAGTCAGTGGATTCCATCATACAAACAATACGGGTACCCACTGCCCCGTGTATATTGGGGCGGGAGGCAACGTAATACATACGGTAGATATCGCCGTCTTTTACGGTCATGGGATAAGCCACGCCTGCTGCTTCCCAGGGAGCATCAAAGGCAAGTGCAAATTCTTTTTTCACAGGGTGATGCAGTTTTAATGCTGCGGTGGTGTGTTCGGGAATAATCATGGAATCTTCCCAAAAAACTTCTCGTCTGTTTTTGATGTCAATAAACATAGTGTGTCCCTTTCTTTTGTCTTGTTAGGTATAGTAATTTGATCAGTTATTCAAATTTGTAGGAGTAAATATCTGCCTGACGCATGGTAAAGCGCAGACGGATGACTTTGCCCTGTAAGGTCGAAACATCTTTGGAATCACCAAAGTACACGGTTCTGTCGGTGGTATTACCAAAGAGCTCACAGCTGTGCCAACCTTCTAAGGGCTTGTTGTTGGCATCTAATACATCCACATAAATCCAGCCTAAAGCGGAAGTGGAGAAGTTAAGATGAAGTTCACTTCCCGTAAACAGAATGGATTTGGTGGTAACCTGTTTCACGTCATAGTCTGCATGGTAAGATGCAAAACCGTCCAAGCGGATCGAATGACGGTATAATTTATGAGGATTGGGAGAGAAGGAACCCTCGGGCACATAGAAGGAGATTTCCTTGCCATTCCAGGGGGCAGGCATATCGGTTTCCAGGAAGGGATACATGGGGCAACTGTAGTCCCCGTATGCCCAGTTATGGGTATGTTCCTGCTGCAGAGGGAAGAACATATCGTCATAGCGTTTCCAGTGTAAGCCGTCACGGGAGCACATAAAGATACCTTCCGTCACAGCGGTACCGATACGTAGGGATAAATTTTCGGCACGTTCTTTTCGTAAACGAGCCCCTTCTTCGCCGTTCATCTGCTCAAAGTTTTTGCCTAAAGACGGTCTTTCGATATACCGTTCGGGGAATCCGATAAACATATGAGGTGCACGGTAATATTTCATAATGTGGTTGGTGTATAATTCGTATTCTTCGCTTTCGCCGTAGTTTAAAAGGATGGGTTCGGACCAGTTTTGAAAATCAGTAGACTCCATATACTTAATGTCACGAACGCGGTCTTTCATAAACACACGCACAAAGCAATGGTATTTGTTGTCATCCTTGTCCCACCAGGCGGTATTGATGCTGTCAAATCCGCCTCTGCCCACAAAGTCGGAATCCACCACCAAGCGGTTTCTTGTAAAATGGATGCCGTCTGCGGAAGTGTATAACCACATTTCACGAGGGCTTAACCAGTGAATGTGTTCTTTTTCTTCTAAGTTACGGCAAAGAGCTAAGGCCTTAAATTTTTCTTCTGGCTTGCAATCGGGATTTTCGTCAACAAACACAAAGAAATTATCAAAGGGTTCTTCTAAGGTTTCGCTTTTTTGAGCCACCAAAATGATGTTGTTTTCCTTGCTTCCGTTGCATTCGTGCAGACCTAAGTTGGGACGGGTCCAGGTTCTTCCGTCACAAGATTCCATCATACAAACCACACGGGTGGAATACACGCCGAAGGTTTCAGGAACTTCACACACATAATACATCCTGAATAAGTCGCCGTCTTTCACGGTGATCGCATAGCCAACCCCTGCGGTTTCCCAGGGTGCATCAAAGGTGAGAATGTGTTCTTTTTTGATGGGGTTATGCAGTTTCAACTCTGCGGTGGTATGTTCGGGAATAATCATAGAATCTTCCCAGAACACTTCTCGTCTGTTTTTAATATCAATAAACATAGTAATTGTCCTTTCTTATAGCGGTTGTTTGATAGGTTTTGGTGCATTTCGGGGGTATTTCGGCAAGGTTTTTGCCAGCTTTTTTATCACCACAATGTTTCGTTTGTCTTCCGAGTGGGGAAGTGTGAACGAAAGCACCGTTTCAATTTCGGCATTCAGTTCTTTTAAGGCTTTTTTGGAAGCAGCAATTTCTTCTTCCACGCTGGAACCTTTTAAGGCAATAAAATATCCGCCCACCTTCACAAAGGGGATACATAATTCAATCAGGGAGGGAAGAGAGGAAACGGCTCTTGCAGTGGCAATATCGAATTGTTCTCTTAAGTCGGGATTTTTGCCACCGTCTTCTCCGCGGGAGTGAACGGTGTGTATGTTGGTAAGGTTTAATTCTTTGATGACTTCATTCTGGAAGAGCACCCTTTTATTTAACGAATCCAGTAAAGTGACGTCTAAATCGGGACGTGCAATCTTCAGCGGGAAGGAGGGAAATCCTGCACCGCAACCAATATCGATGACCGAGCCTTGCACCTTTCCTGTTTCTAAAATGGTCAGGCTGTCGATAAAATGCTTGAGTTCAATTTCACCGGGTTCGGTAATGGCGGTTAAATTGATTTTTTCGTTCCATTCCCGAAGCAAATCCGAGAACTTTTGGAAACGATTCATCATTTCGTCTGTTGGGGTGATATTTTGCTTGGTTAAATACTCTTGTAAGTGTTCTAACATATCAAAAAATTCCTTTCGGAAAACTATTTTCTATCCATTACGATGGTGTCGTAATACCAAAGTCAAACTACCCCTCAGTCGTGTTGCCACGACAGCTCCCCTGACAAGGGGAGCCATAAGGTAGCGTGTACCGTTATGGTATATGTTTGCCTCCCTCTGACGAGGGAGGTGGATTTTGCAGAGCAAAAGACGGAGGGAGAGAAATGATCAAGAACTATTTTTTTATTCCTTCCCATTCTAGGAAGGGGATGTTATCAATCTCAAAAATTCGTCCGTTTAAATAGTACAGCGGGTTTTCTTTGTCTTTTAAGGTGAAGCGGAAACGGTATGCATAAAGATACTGATACTTGGCATTGAACTTTTTGTTAATCTCGTTTCTGCCGTATTTTCCGTCTCCGATCAAGGGATGTCCGATATGGGCAAAATGGGCACGAATCTGATGGGTTCTGCCCGTGATTAAATGAACCTCCACCAAGGAAACGGGGCAATTATGTAAGTTGGTTTCTTTTAGTACCCGATATTTGGTAATCATTTCCTTGTAGCCATCTTTTTTATGATCAGACACATAGACTTGTTTTTTCACTTCGTCTTTATAGTGATAAGCTGTCATGGTGGCTTCTTTCTTTTTTAGAAAACCGTTGACCAAGCACAAGTATTTTTTCTCGGTTTCATTTTGCTTAATAGCTTCGTTCACTGCTCTTAGTGCCACTGCATTTTTTGCAGCAATCACAATACCGCCCGTGTTTCTGTCGATACGGTTGCAAAGGGCAGGGCGGAAGGAGAGCTCTTCGTCTGGGTTGTACTCACCTTTTTGGTATAAGTAGGAGAGAATATGAGAAATTAAAGTATTGAAATTTTCTTTTTCGTCGGTATGTACCACAACCCCCACTTTTTTGTGAAGAAGCATAATGTTTTCGTCTTCATACACAATATCTAAGTCGGGCTTGATTTTTAAGAAGGAATTTTCGTTTTCTTCTGCATCAAAAAACAACTCATCATTCACGTAGAATTCCAGCACGTCTCCCTCAGTTAATTTATAGGAGATTTCTTCCTTTTTGCCGTTCACTTTAATTCGCTTTTTCCGAAGGTATTTATAGATGAGCGAATCGGGGGCGAATTTCAGCACTTTTTTGATGAATTTATCAAGTCGTAAGCCCGCATCGTTGCGGTTAACGGTGAATTTTCTCATAGCATCCTCGTATTGATTACATAGTTAGTCTCATTATAACAGATTTTCCCAAAAAAATCAATAGAAAAGGTGTAAAAATACACGCTGTTTTTTCGGGACTTTTGTATAATTTTTTTGTCCCGAAACCAAAATATTGATAAAATGGTAACAAAATTTCAAAAAATTAAAATTTCCACTTGAAAATTATAAAAAAATGTAGTAATATAGTATATGGCAGATTTTGTCTGCTTGTTTTTAATGCATAAAAATTTATATTATATAAGAGAAGGAGACACACTCTCATGAAAAAGACTATCGAAGATATTCAGGTAGCTGGCAAAAAAGTCCTGGTTCGTTGCGACTTTAACGTTCCCCTGGATGAAAACAAAAATATCACCGACGAAAACAGAATCAACGGTGCATTACCCACCATCAAATACTTAATGGGTCAGGGCGCAAAAGTAATTCTGTGCTCTCATATGGGTCGTCCCAAGGGCGAATTCAATATGAAATATAGCCTTGCTCCCGTTACCAAAAGATTATCTGAAATCTTAGGCAAAGAAGTAAAATTAGCGGAAGACGTTATCGGCGACAGCGCAAAAGCACTGGTTGCAGATATGAAAGACGGCGACGTAATCTGCTTAGAAAACGTTCGTTTCCATAAAGAAGAAGAAAAGAACGATCCCGAATTTGCAAAAGCATTGGCTTCCTTAGCAGAAGTTTATGTAAACGATGCATTCGGTACCGCACACAGAGCACACGCTTCCACCGCAGGTGTTGCTGATTACTTACCTGCAGTTTGCGGTTACCTGATTCAGAAAGAAATCGACATCATGGGTAAAGCATTATCCAACCCCGAAAGACCTTTCGTTGCAATTTTAGGCGGTGCAAAAGTTTCCGATAAAATCGGCGTGATCAACAACCTGATTGAAAAAGTTGATTCTTTAATCATCGGCGGCGGTATGGCATACACCTTCTTAAAAGCACAGGGCTATGAAATCGGTAAATCCATCTGCGAAAACGATAAATTAGACTTAGCGAAAGAACTGCTGGCAAAAGCAGAAGCAAAAGGCGTAAAAATGTATCTGC
>JAFYVF010000065.1 GCA_017549265.1 Clostridia bacterium | reverse complement strand
TCAGAACGTCGTGAGACAGTTCGGTCCCTATCTGTTGCGGGCGCAGGAGATTTGAAGGGGGCTGTCCTTAGTACGAGAGGACCGGGATGGACATACCTCTGGTGCACCAGTTGTTCTGCCAAGGGCACGGCTGGGTAGCTAAGTATGGAAGGGATAAACGCTGAAAGCATCTAAGCGTGAAGCCCCCCTCGAGATAAGATTTCCCACAGAGTTAATCTGGTAAGAACGCACGTAGACTATGTGTTTGATAGGTCGGAGGTGTAAGTGCAGTAATGTATTGAGCTAACCGATACTAATAGTTCGAGGACTTGACCAGAGCATATAAATGATATGCATAAGTGATACAAGGAAACAAGGTTACAGAATTACTATCCAAGCAAAGTTCGTATTATTCGGTTTTGAAGGTACAAGCAATAGCGAAATGCCTTTAACCATACCGGTGACCAGCGGAGAGGCCCCACCCGTTCCCATCCCGAACACGGAAGTTAAGCTCTCATGCATCGAAAATACTTGGCGGGAGACTGCCCGGGAAGATAGATAGTTGCCGGTTTTATGAAAAAGACCACCTCACAGGGTGGTCTTTTTCTTTTGCTTGTTAAAAAGCCGTGATATGCGCAAACGGCACCACTCGCCGTACCCAATGTATGGCTTCGGGAACTTCCCTGCGGGTGCCGTTTGCACATCTGACGACTTTTTTCCTGCGCAAATATGCTTTCTATATGATTTACTGAAAACTTCACCCTCGGCGTACACTCGGTACAGCCGAGGGCTCCGTCAAGGCGTTGCCTTGATTCAATTTCCGAATTCTGTTCTCATTTTTCTTCGCAAATATTTTCTAATGTAAAAAATCTCAGAACCAAGATAAACTTCATCACTCGGCGTACCATTATGCTGTACGTTGTAGGGGACGGTGCCCACACCGTCACGCTGTATGATTTTGATGAACGCTTCGTTTTGCCATACCTAAAACGGGTAGAGATGCTCAGCTGTCCCTACACTTTGTATACGATTCCCACCTTATCCGTTGACATTTTTTGACAAATATGGTAGGATAATAAAGTAATAACAAGCAAAGAAGGTGGAAGACGTGGCACGAGCAAAAAAATTGGACCCTAAAGGGTTTGTTTGGGTTGCAATTGCTTTTGTATTGGCATTTTTTGCAACAAAAATCCCAAAATATGCCAAGCCGTCACCTTTAGCTGATGCAGACTGGCAAGGCAGATTAGCCGTGGTGTATGTGGATACGGGCAATTCCGATTCCATTGTAATTCACTTTCCCGATGAGCGAACCATGCTCATTGATGCAGGAAAACCGGACGATTTTGATGCTATTTCCCAGGTGTTGGAAAGCTTCGGTGAAGACACCATTGACTACGCTGTGATTACCCATCAGCACGATGACCATATCGGCTCCTTCCCTGAAATTTTAGAAAATTACACGGTGAAAACCGTTTATATGCCCACATCTCCCATTTCCAATGACCCTACCGAAGAATCCATGAGAATTATCGAGGAGCAAAACATACCCCTTGTGGAAATCAAACAGGGAGTCATTGTGTGCGACGGGGAGGTCAAAGCCGAATTTTTGTCTCCCATGTATGAGCATTACGGTGACAAAAATGACTACAGCGGTGTGCTGTACATGACTTATGGCGAGCGGAGTTTCCTCTTTATGGGAGATGCCACCACCGATGTGGAAAACGATATGCTTTCCAAGAAAACCGTTCCTCATGCAGATGTGTTAAAAATCGGGCATCACGGGTCCAAAGGCTCCACATCGAAAAACTTTTTAAATGCGGTGACACCCTCCTATGCCATCATTACTACAGGAGAAAATGACTACGGACATCCTACCAAAAAAGTGCTGGATTTACTGCATGCAAAGGGCATAGAAGTGTTCCGAAGCGACCATCACGGGAACATCACTGCCGTTACCGACGGAGAGGGGTTAAGTATCACCCATCAAAAATAAAAAGAACAGCTGTTTCATATGAAAACAGCTGTTTTTGTTTTATGGGGCAAAAAATATGCAAAAGGAGACGGACCCACAAAAAATGGCAAGAAAAAAACTGTGGTTTTTGTTGATTTTTTTGAAATGATATGCTATAATGAATTTAGTATGTTGAAAATGGGGGAATGTTACCCGTTTTCTGCTTCAAAAATATTTGTGAAAAATAACCTACATAACAGGAGGACTCTACTATGATGAAGAAAATTCTTTCATTGGTATTGGTATTGATGATGCTCTCCAGTGTTGCATTTGCAGCATCCTTTACCGATTTTAACGAAAGCCACTGGGCGTATCCTTACGTGGATGAGTTGGTAGCAAATGGTGTTGTAAACGGCTACGAAGACGGTTCTTACCGTCCCGAAGCCAATGTAACCCGTGCAGAACTTGCAAAACTCCTTTCCCTTCAGTTTGGAGAAAGCACTGAAAAAAGCTATTCTGATGTTTTAGAAGGCGACTGGTTCTACGATTATGTCACTGTCAGCGGAAGTTATTTCCTGGCAGAAGGCACTTTTAACCCCAATACTCCTGCAACCAGAGAAGAAGTTGCTTATGCTATTTATATGGCGAAAAACTTAAATGCTCCCGCTGCTCCTGCAACCTTTACCGATGCGGCAGATATTGCTGCTGTTTATCAGAATGCAGTTGCGGCTGTTGCTGAAAAAGGGATCATCACCGGTTATCCCGATGGAAGCTTTGCTCCCAAGAATAATATCACCCGTGCAGAAGTTGCAACCGTGTTATCCAGAGCGATCAAGTTGGATACTAACGAAGCGCTTTATCAAGAAGTCTTCAAAATGGCAAAACTGTTGGAAACTTCTTATGATGCCAACGCAGTAATTTCTTACGGAAAACTGTCTTCTGCAGCACTTCGTATGTTCAATAACGAATACAAATTAGCATACTATAACTTAGGTGAAGTTGTCGGCAAACGCCCCTTTGAACATGAAGATGCTCTGTCTTTCTGGATTATCGGCAGAGACGTTTTAGGTGCAGATATCGTAACTTTGGAAAAAATTGATACTCCCATCAGCGTAAAAGAAGCAATTGATGTTATGGCGTTTTTTGCAGAAAAACACGACTTCTTAAAAAGAACTGTAGACAAAACCAAATTGCTGGTAGGTGCAGATTTGAATGCGCCCTTAAACAATTATCGTTTTGCACAGCTGATCACCGAAATTGATATGCAGATTCCTATGTTGGTGAGAGTGGATGTTACCCATGCAAATACTGCAAATAAAATCCCCACTGAAATCCGTAAGGATTTGGCAACCTATCCCGCCAACAGAGTAATGTATCAGGCAATTTTAGAAGAAATTCCCAACAGTGTTTACGAAGCTGCTTATTCTCTCCAGGGAAGTGCTGTGGGTGAAACTTACGACTTTGCAAGAGAAATGATGAGCTTCTTGCTTGGACCCATTAACGAAATGGCAAAAATTGCGCAGTATAACGGCGCAGAAATCCAAGTAAGCTACTATCCCTCTTTGGTAGTGCGTAACAATAATGTTTATGTTATCCGTGCAAAAATGGAAATTCTGTCTGCAAAAGACGGTTTAAAATTAAACGATGTTTGCAATACCAAAATTGACAGACCCATCAAAGCGGGAGATACCTTCTTCTGTGATATCAACACCAATGTGCAGGTTCCTTCCACTGCCTTAAACGGTGGCGTATTGACCATCGACGCAATTTACGAATAAAAGAAACGAACGAACTAAAAAATCTGTTTGAGGAAGTTAGGGTATGAAACTGAAAATTGCCAATCTTCATATAGAAATCACAGGGGATTTAAATCCCCTGTTCATTGAGCGTGTAACTCCGTATCAGGATTCCTTTTTTAAGGCGGATATTTCCATTCACTTCCGCTTGCAAGAGCACGTGGAGTTACCAAAAGATTATCAGCTTATAACGGTGACCAATGACCGTACCTGGGCAACTCTGCCGATGGCACATTCTGCTATTGGGATTTCAATGAGCAGATTGGAAAACATACCTTGCTTACCAAAATCAGACAGGACAAGATTGACATTTCTTTCTACCATTTTCAAGATGAGGAAGAAATTCGCTTAATCAATGAGGCATTGCGGGAATATAAAAAGACTATGCCCAATCCCAAAGAGTATAAAAATGCCCAAAATGCTGCATTTAAACCCGAATTCCCTTTGATTAACTCCACCGACCAGGCAATGCGGTATGCGTTGCTCAGTCACAACGGATTTATGGTGCATGCTTCCGCCATTGTTTATGACGGGCAGGGAATTTTATTCTCCGCTCCCAGCGGAACGGGAAAAACTACTCACACCAAGCTGTGGGAAGCTGCTTACGAATCTTCATTTATTTTAAATGACGATTCTCCCATTATCCGCTTTATGGAAGACGGTAAGGCGTATGCCTGCGGTTCTCCTTGGGCAGGTGTCAGCGGAGAAGGGCGGAATGTGATGGTTCCCTTAAAAGCCATTGTGTTCCTCCAGCAGGGGGAAAAAAATGAAATTTCCCGTTTGCAGACCATTCAGGCACTGCAGTGGCTGCTGGGTTCTGTGAATCGACCTGTAGAAAAAGGATTGATGGATAAGTTATTTACTTTAATTCATCTGTTACTCAGCGATACTCCCTGTTATCTTTTAAAATGCCGTCCCGACCGTGATGCGGTGGAAACGGTGAAAAATGAATTATTCTGTAACGATTAAAAAGTTGGAGGAGAATCAAAATGGCCAACAACGTAAACAAGTTTGAAAGATTTTTAAAGCGGCATGTGTTCCGTGTGAAGTATCACTTTTTATATGCTGCTTTGGCTCAGATTGTGGTTATGGGAATTAACGTGCTCACCTTTGTCAGCATGAATTTAAAAATTCCCACCACCGTGTTTCACACTGTGGTTCCCACTTATTTTTACCTAATTTTCATTACGCTCTTTTATCTTTTGAATTATAAAATGAATCGAAGGATAACCAGGCAGTCTCTGTTCTCTAAAATTTTGATTGTTACCATTGTTGCGGTAAACGTGATTTATATTGCAATTACCACCGTAGATGAAAGCGGCTGGATGTACTATCTGGATACGGTTATCATTCAGACCATCAATGCGCTGTATATCATGATTTATATCACCGCCAACGGCAGACAGTTTACCCAAGGCCGTCAGTTGAATCTGCTTCGTGTCTTCGGCTATGTTTCTGCAGTTGTGGCACTTTTGGCTTTCTATTTCAGTTTTGACGATCCGATGGTAATGTGGGGACTGGTTGTGGCAACTACCGCCATGTTATTCGGAACCTACATGATTTTCCACGAAAACTTAAAGAAAACCTTACCCAAGAAAAAACATTTGGTTTCCCGTGCCCAAAACAGCTTGAAAAATTCAAAAAAACAGAATAGTTTGAAAGAATCCGAAAAACAGAACAGAAAAAAGAAAAATGGTTGATTTGCATACACACACCACCAATTCCGACGGGTCTCTTACTCCCCGTGAATTGGTGAAATTAGCAAAAGAGCAAGGTTTTTCGGCAATCGCCGTCACCGACCACGACACGGTGGACGGCATCTGTGAGGCACGAAAGGCGGGAGAAGAATACGGGATTGAAACAATTCCGGGCATTGAGCTTTCCTGCAACTATGAGCGGGAACTGCATATGATTGGGCTTTATATCAATCCCAACTATTTGCCTCTTACAGAAAAGCTAAAAGAACTTGCCAAAAACCGTGAAAAACGAAACATCAAAACATTAGAAATCTTAAACAGTTTGGGAATGCCCATCACCGTGGAGGAAGTCAAAAAAATTGCCACGGGAAACATTTGGGGCAGAGCCCATTTTGCCAAATTACTTTGTGATAAAGGGTATGTGGCAAGTGTGAAAGAGGGCTTCCAAAAATATTTGGGGCACGGCAGAGTGGCACATGTCAATGAAGACCGCATTGAACCCGAGGAAGCCATTTCCTTAATTCGCCAAGCAGGCGGTGTGCCTATCTTAGCCCATATGCACTATTTGAAATTATCCCCCGAAGATTTGCGCAATCTTCTCATTCGCTTTCAAAAAAGCGGACTTGCGGGAGCAGAAGTGATTTACACCGAATACACTCCCGAACAAACCAAGCTATATACCGAACTGGTGGAAGAATTGGGCCTTTTAAAAAGTGGCGGAAGTGATTTTCACGGGGCGATGAAGCCTCAGATTCCCCTTACTCCCAACCATCTTCGGATACCATACTCATTTTTAAAGGAGATTAAAAACCATGTCAGGACATTCTAAATGGTCAAACATTAAACACAAAAAAGGAAAAACCGATGCTCAAAAAGCAAAGGTATACACCAAAATCGGCAGAGAAATTGCAGTAGTTGTAAAAGCAGGCGGTCCTGACCCCACGGTAAACGGAAAACTCCGTGACTTAATCGCCAAAGCAAGAGCCAACAATATGCCCTCTGAAAACGTGCAGAGATGTATTAAAAAGGCAGCAGGCGGCGAAGATACCTCCAACTATGAAGCAATCACCTACGAAGGTTACGGCCCTGCAGGCGTAGCGGTAATCGTGGAAACCTTAACCGATAACCGTAACCGTACCGCAGCAGACGTTCGTCATGCATTTGATAAATGCGGCGGTAATATGGGTGCAACCGGTTGCGTAAGCTGGTCCTTCCAGGAAAAAGGCATCATCGTGATTGAAAAAGAAGACAATATGGACGACGATGAAATGACCATGGAAGCACTGGAACTGGATGCAGAAGATATTGAAGTGATGGACGAGGGCTACGAAATCACCACCTCTCCCGAAAACTTTTCTCAAATCCGTGAAGCATATGAACAAAAAGGCTACACCATTTTAGAAGCTGAAGTTTCCAAAATTCCCGACAACTATACCACCCTAACCGATGAAGACCACATCAAAAATATGAACAAACTCATCGATATGTTGGAAGACAACGATGATGTGCAGAATATTTACCATTCTTGGGAAGAGTAGAAACTTGAAAATCACCTCATAAAGGAATGAAGCTCACCGCTCGCTGTACCTATGTACAGCTTCGGGCTTGTCAAGGCTTTGCCTTGATTCGCTTTCTCCCTTTCTAAGGCAATTTTCTGCGTTTTGGGAATTTGATAAAAGAACGCGAGACCGCAAAAGGCATAGAATTTTTATTCTATGTCTTTTTTGTTTTATAAGGTGAAAATTTGTTGACACAAATTTTAATTATAATGCCTTTTGCTATGAACCAATCAAGCCTCTCGGCGTACCATCGTACGCCTTCGGGTAACCCCTGCGGGCTTGATTGATTCATTCTATGTCCTTTTCTCATCGTCCCGGGGAGAAGGTCTATCCAACGGGAAAAACAAACTTCACCGCTCGCTGTACCGTTATGCTGTACGCAGTACTACAGCTTCGGGCTTGTCAAGGCTTTGCCTTGATTCGCTTTCTCCCTTTCTAAGGCAATTTTCTGCGTTTTCGCCAGAACATATGTAGAAAAAAGGTATGGAATAAAAAATTCCATGCCTTTTTGTTTTATAGGGTGAAATCGGATAATCACCTTCGGGGTTCGGTTTGTCCGTTCTGCGTCATTTTTTCATCGTTTTCCCAAACAATTTTAAATTCTATAAAACCGAAATTTGTAGGGGACGGTGCCCACACCGTCCCGCTTTTTCATTCACGGAGAATCATCCCGGGAACATGGTAGGGGAGGGGGCATCCCCTTTCGTTATTTGATGATAAAAACAAAATAAATAAAAATCAAAAAAATGCAAAAACTAAAAAACGACAACTATTAAAATAAAAAAGGAAGGATTCCATGAACCATCGGGAAGACCGTTTTTCGGAATTGTTATCCCAACAATTTCCCAATATTACCTCAGCATCCGCCGAAATTATCAATCTGCATGCCATTTTAGATCTTCCCAAGGGAACCGAACATTTTTTGAGTGATTTACATGGGGAAGACAAGGCGTTTTGTCAGCTTTTAAAAAACGCTTCGGGAGAAATTCGGCTGAAAATTGCAGATGTATTTTCTGAAAAAAACAAAAAAGCGGAAAAAAACGCATACCTTTCCCAAAAAGAACAGGATGAACTTGCTTTTTTGATTTATGACCCGGAACAAATACTGGCACATACCAAAAAAACAAAAAAAACCGCTTCCTTTTATCATAAAACTCTGTCACGTTTGATTCTTTTGTGTCGGGCAGTGGCGGATAAATATACCCGTTCTAAGGTGCGTAAAGCTCTCCCCGAAGAATATGCCTACATTTTGGAGGAGCTCTTACACCGTCATCCCGACACCCCTGACCGCCGTGAATATCACAAAAGCATTATTGATGCCATTATCAGCGTGGAGCAGGGAGATGCTTTCATTTGTGCGTTATGTGCCTTAATCAGCCGACTTGCGGTAGACCGATTGCATATTTTAGGAGACATTTTTGACCGTGGGAGCGGACCTCACCGCATTTTAGATGCTTTGCAGACCTATCACAGTGTGGATATTTGTTGGGGAAATCACGATATTCTCTGGATGGGTGCGAACCTGGGCAATCCGCTCTCGGTGGCGTCTGCAGTACGGATTACCCTTCGTTACAATCACCCGGAACTGTTGGAACAGGGCTACGGAATTCCACTAAGAAAACTGTTTGCCTTGGGAGATTTCCTGTATCAAAATGATGCTTGTGCCTGTTTTTTGCCAAAGGGGGATTCTTCTTCCGACAGACTTGCCGTTGCCCGTGCCCATAAAGCAATCACGGTCATTCTCTGGAAACTGGAACTGTTGTTTTCCCGAACCCATCCCTGTTACGAGCAGCAGGGTTCCTGCACACTGCAAAACATTGATTGGCACACCAACACTGTGACCTGTGACGGAATCTCTTATCCGCTGTTGGATACCAACTTTCCTACCATCAATCCCGCGTGTCCACAGCTTCTTACCTTGGAGGAGCAAGATGTCATTGCAGATTTATGCCAAAATTTTAAAACTTCGGAAAAACTTGGCAGACACGTTCGTTTCCTGATTCAAAAAGGAGGGATGTATCACATTATGAACGGCAATCTTTTGTATCACGGTTGCATCCCGTTGACGGAAGACGGTTCCTTTGCGTCTTTTTTGGGATATCGGGGACGTGCGCTGATGGATTATTGCGACCAAACAGTCCGTCGGGCATATTTTTTAGAAGAAAATCATCCCGAAAAGCAGTCTGCAGTGGACTTTTTGTGGTATCTTTTTTCAGGGAAACATTCTCCCCTGTTTGGAAAAAATGAAATGAAAACATTGCCCCGCTATCTGATTGCAGATAAAACTGCACAGAAAGAAATCAAAAACCCCTATTACCGATGGCTGGAAGAGGAAAACGGCAAAAAAATTGCGCAAACCATCTTGGCAGACTTTTCGCTGTACGAGGACACTTGCCGTATCATCAACGGACACGTTCCCGTCCGTCAGAACCGCGGAGAAAGCCCGCAGAAGGCAGGAGGCGTTCTGTTTATGATAGACGGAGGAATCTCTGAAACCTATCGAGCAACCACAGGAATCAGCGGATATACGCTTTTGTATAATTCCCACGGATTCTTTTTAACTGCCCACAATCATTCTTGCGAAAACAATCAGACTCATTCCCAACCCCTTCATTCCTACAGAGTAATCGGCGATTGCAGAGAAAAGCGAATCCGTGTTTCCGATACCGACACAGGCCTGACACTTCGCAAAAGAATTCGTGAACTTCGCCGGTTGATTGGTCAGTATCAGTCGGGAAATCTTCCCCAAAACCCCACGTTAAAAAATTTTTGTATAAAATGAAGCAAAACTCCATATAATAAAGTTGAAAAAACACATAAAACCGACATCATCTTAATCATGTCGGCTATCAACTCAGGGAGGCATATCAAATGTTATTAGATACCATTTCACTCGTCTTGGTGATTGTGGGTGCCTTAAACTGGGGAGCAATCGGTCTGTTTAATGTGGACTTGGTTTCTTCTCTGTTTGGTGCAGGTTCCATGCTCACCAAAATCATTTTCTCTTTGGTGGGGATTGCGGGTCTTTGGGCAATTACCATCCTATTTAAAGACAAAGTCCCCATGGATAGCAGAGATTAAAACGGTAAAAACGGCGCAGAATGTGTTTTAAAAATGAATAATGTATAGTGAAGAATGAAGAATTATGGTGGGTTTTCGTGCCGAAAACCATTGGATTCCCTCTGTCAGCTTTGCTGACAGCTCCCAAAGGGAGCGATAGAATGCAGGCGAAGCCTGCCACCGCAATTATTCACTATTCACTATTCATTATTCATTAAAAGAAAAGGAACTGTACGAATCTACAGTTCCTTTTCTTTTAATTGTTCTTTTAAATTGCGAATTGCATTTCCTCTGTGACTTAAGCTGTTTTTTTCAGAATCTGTCATTTCGGCAAAGGTTTTGCCCAAGGCTTCCACATAGAAAATGGGGTCATAGCCAAAGCCGTTGTCACCACGTTTTTCATCAATGATCACGCCTTCGCATTCTCCCTCGGATACCAAAATATCATCCTCGGAGAATACCGCTGCAATCACACTTTTAAATCTTGCGGTGCGGTTGGGTTCGCCCTTCAATTTGGCAAGGAGCTTGTCCATATTACGGTTATCGTCAGAGGGCTCGCCTGCATACCGTGCAGAATACACCCCCGGTTCGCCGTCTAACACATCCACCATCAGCCCCGAGTCGTCGGAAATGGTGGGAATTTTGGCAATGTTATAAATTTCTTTTGCCTTTAAGAGTGCATTTTCCAAAAAGGTGGTACCCGTTTCTTCCACATCGGCATGGATGCCCATATCACGTAAGGAAACGCACTCGATTCCAAGCTCTCCTAAAATTTTATTAAACTCTTTTAATTTCCCCTGATTATTTGTTGCTACCAACAGTTTCACGTTTTTTCCCTCCCCAAAGAAGTTTGGAATTGACAAGACCTGTTTTTGATAAGGGTTGTAAAATAATGTAGGCAATTAAGAAGTCTACCAAATGATGCACAGAGGTGCCAATACCAATCCAGGCTTGGACATATCCCATGGTGTTTCCTTTCAGCAGAGCACTCATATGGAAAAAGTCTGCAGCTAAGTAAACGGTTAGCATATCAGACAAGCTATGTAATACCAGAGTAACAAGAATGGTCCACACAGGATTCATTTTTTTGCGGATCATCATTGCACCTGCCACGGTAAAGAATACGTGAGTTGCCGCTCTTACTGACACAATAGGATCCGGAAATGCAAATAAAAATCCGAGAGCAGATCCAATGGCTGTCATCACAGCGGAAAACGGGCTGATAAACATAGAGAGAATCAGGGGAACATGGGATGCTAAAGTTGCCGTAAAGGGGGGCATTACCACTTTAAACGGCGGAATAGAAGGCATCACAAGTGGAATTGTAATAGCCAATGCCGTAAGTAATGCAGTTATTGTGAGTTCTTTGGTTTTCTTTCTCATTTGAAATCATTCTCCTTTTTTGAGAAGACAAACCGCATACGCAGAGATACCTTCTTCCCGACCCGGGAACCCAAGTTTTTCTGTGGTGGTTGCCTTGACACTAATATTTTCTATATTGGTTTGAAGTGTGCGGGCAATATTTTCCCGCATTGCCTCAATATAAGGGGCAAGTTTCGGGCGTTGGGCACAGATGGTGCAGTCTGCATTGCCCATTACATAGCCGTTTTCTTTCATCATTGCTGCCACTTTTTCTAAAAGCAACATGCTGTCAATATTATGATAGGTGCCATCGGTATCGGGGAAATGTTTTCCGATATCTCCCAGCGCCATGGCGCCTAAAATAGCATCCATCAGCGCGTGGACTAAAACATCGGCATCTGAATGTCCTAAAAGACCGAGCTCGTGGGGAATGGTTACCCCGCCCAAAATGAGTTTTCGCTCAGGTACCAGTTTATGTACGTCATAGCCAAAGCCGATTCTCATCCTCTTCGGCCTCCTTTTTATGTTGGTTTATTCTTCGTCAAATTCTGCATCAATTAAGGCGGAAAGCATTAAAAGGTCTTCACGGGTGGTCAGTTTTAAGTTGGCATAACTTCCTTCCGTGATGTGAATTTTCACACCCAACGCTTCCACTAAGGCACAATCATCGGTGGCGGAAGAATCAAAATCCTCATAGGCTTTTTTGATAATCTCAGCCTGAAAACACTGAGGAGTCTGAATTTCTACCAATTCTTCCCGATCAATGGTTTCTGTAATAAATCCGTCTTTACTGATTCTCTTAATGGTGTTTTTCGGTTTCACGCCCAGTGCGGATGCACCATGTTCTTTGGCGTTTTTGATACATTCTTCCACCATTGCTTCCGAAACGCAGGGACGAACGCCATCATGAATCATAATGATTTCAGCATCTTCGCTGACTTCTGCCAACCCTTTGGACACGGATTCGGCACGGTTTTTTCCCCCTGCCACAATCTTAGTGACTTTTTCCAAATCGGAAGCTGCCACAATATCTTTGGCGGTTAGGATATCGTCTTCGGAAACCACTAAAATGATTTCAGATACCATATCGCTTTTTTCAATGGCTTCCAATGTGTGTGAAAGCACAGGCATCCCAAGTAAGGGTAAAAACTGTTTTTTCAGTTCCGATTGCATCCGGGAACCTTTTCCCGCTGCTACCACAATGGCAGAACATCGGGGGTCAGGGTCATCGGATGCAAAGAAGTTTTTAATTCCTTCCAGCATAGTAATTCCCTCGTTTTCTTTGTTGTTTTTATTATTTTATGCAGTAACGGCGTCTGTAAGACGGTTTTGCAACAATTCTTCTGCTTGGGGCAGGTCAATATTTAAAGAAAGCATAATTTCAGATATTAAAATCTGGTGGGCAGAGATAAACATTTTTTTCTCGCCGGAGGAAAGCCCTTTTTCGCCGTCTTTTTTCAGAAGATAGCGGTAAATGGGGCCAATTTCAAACAAATCACCGGATTTAATTTTGGTCATATTTTCCCGATAACGCTTATTCCAGTTCTCGTTGACTTCGATTTCGGCATTGACGATAAAGGTGAATAATTCTTCAATAACCGCAGGCGTTACCACGCCTCTTACACCGATTTCATCTGCGTTTTTTACGGGTACCATCAGGGAAATATTTCCGACGGGAACTTCTAACACATAATAGGAGCTTATGCTGCCTAAGATTTCTTTTTCTTCAATGGCGCGGATAATACCGGCACCGTGCATGGGATAAACAATTTTGTCGCCGATTTGGTACATTCTATGGTCCTCCTGTAAAATGTCCCAGGGTGAAACGCTTACAAATTATCTGTATTTTAACATATTTTTCCCATAAAGTAAAGAGGAAAACCCCATATTTTGATATTTTCTACAAAAATGAGGAATCCAAGGTCGAAAAACGATTTATTTTTGGTGATTTTTTCGTGAATTTTGGCAAAATTCTCTTGACAGAGGAAACAGATTGTGATAAACTGAAACAAATATAATGCAATGATGAAGAACAAGTAGTGCCTTGGGAAACTTTGAGAGAGCTGTCGGGTGGTGCGAGACAGAAGCGGAAAAAGGCGTGAATACATCTTCGGAGCAGAGCACCGAACGGATTTTTCCCATATCTCAGTAGATTGCTACGGGTGTGCCCGTTACAGCACAAAGGTATTTTCGTGTACCTGTTGAGGCCGATATTACGAGATATCGGTAAACTGAGGTGGTACCGCGGGAAAGACTTCTCGCCCTCTGGAACAAATTCGTTCAGAGGGCGTTTTTTATACCTTCTGAATAACAATCAGAAATGGAGGTAATTGACCTATGGTAATTACAGATTTTTTAGAACAAAACGCACAAAAATTTCCTGATGATGTGGCGTTGGTTGAAGTGGTGCCAAATATTATTTCTCAGGCGAGAACCACCTGGAAAGAATACAGTTTGATTCCCACCAATTCCGAAGAAAGTGGACGCACGGAAATCACCTGGAGTGAATTTCATAAAAAAGCAAACAGATTTGCGAACCTTTTATTGTCCCGTGGCGTCAAAAAAGGAGACAAGGTTGCCATTTTAATGATGAACTGTTTAGAATGGCTTCCCGTGTATTTCGGAGCATTAAAAGCAGGTGCACTGGCCGTGCCCTTAAACTACCGTTACACTTCCGACGAAATCAAGTATTGTTTAGAACTTTCTGAGTCTGATGTTTTGGTGTTCGGACCTGAATTTATCGGTCGTGTGGAAGAAATCTGCGATATGATTCCTAATGTGAAGCAGTTATTCTATGTGGGAAAAGATTGTCCTTCTTTTGCGGAAAGCTATGATAAACTGGTGACTTATTGCACCTCCAAAACGCCCGAAATTCCTTTGGCTCCCGAAGATAATGCAGCAATTTACTTCTCCTCGGGTACCACAGGATTTCCCAAAGCGATTTTACATAATCACGAAAGCCTGGTGCACGCTTGCTTAACCGAGCAGAACCATCACTCCCAGACCAAAGAGGACGTGTTCCTTTGCATTCCGCCTCTTTACCATACCGGTGCAAAAATGCATTGGTTCGGTTGCTTAGTGGTGGGCGCCAAAGCAGTGTTGTTAAAAGGGGTAAAACCCGAATGGATTGTGGAAACTGCGGCAGACGAAAAATGCTCTATCGTGTGGCTGTTGGTGCCGTGGGCACAAGACATTTTAGATGCCATTGACAATGGCACCATTAAAATTGACCAGATGGATTTATCCAGATGGAGACTGATGCACATCGGTGCACAGCCTGTTCCCCCCAGCCTGATTAAACGCTGGAAATCCATTTTCCCCAACCATCAGTATGACACCAACTACGGTTTATCCGAATCCATCGGGCCCGGCTGTGTGCATTTAGGTGTGGAAAACATCCATAAAGTGGGTGCCATCGGCAAAGCAGGTTATGGTTGGGAAGTAAAAATCGTGGATGAGCGTGGCAACACCGTGGAAAAAGGCGAAGTGGGTGAACTTGCCGTAAAAGGTCCCGGCGTGATGACCTGTTACTATAACGACGAAAAAGCCACCAACGATGTGTTAAAAGACGGTTGGCTCTTTACCGGTGATATGGCGCAGGAAGACGAAGACGGCTTTATCTTCCTGGTGGACCGTAAAAAAGACGTGATTATTTCCGGCGGTGAGAACTTATATCCCGTTCAGATTGAAGATTTCATCCGCACCAACAATAAAGTGAAAGACGTAGCGGTAATCGGGTTACCAGACCCCCGTTTGGGCGAAATGGCGGCAGCCATCATCGAATTAAAAGAAGATGTGAGCTGCACCGAAGAAGAAATGGATAACTTCTGCAAAGCCCTTCCCAAATACAAACGTCCCCGTAAGATTATTTTTGCCGAAGTGCCCCGTAATCCCACCGGCAAAATTGAAAAACCGAAACTAAGACAAATCTACTGCGGCGAAAGCTTGGTTGCGGCGCAGAACGAAATATAGGAGGTTTTTTAGAATTATGTCTAAAAGATTGATGATTGGTAACGAAGCCGTTGCCAGAGGTTTATATGAAGCAGGTGTAAAGGTGGTATCCAGTTATCCGGGTACTCCCTCCACCGAAATCACCGAATTTGTTGCAAGATATAACGAAGTGGATGCCGAATGGGCAGCCAATGAAAAGGTGGCAATGGAAGTTGCCATCGGTGCTGCGATTTCCGGTGCACGTTCCTTCTGTGCCATGAAGCACGTTGGGTTAAACGTGGCGGCTGACCCCTTATTCACCGTGTCTTACACCGGCGTAAACGGGGGCTTAGTGATTGGCGTTGCAGACGACCCGGGAATGCACTCCTCTCAGAACGAGCAGGATTCCCGTAACTATGCCAATGCGGCAAAGGTGACTATGTTGGAACCTGCCGACAGCACCGAATGTAAGGAATATGCCAAACTGGCTTACGAAATTTCTGAGCAGTTCGATACTCCTGTACTACTCAGATTGACCACCCGTATTGCACATTCTCAGTCTATCGTGGAAGAGTGCGACAGAGTGGATGTTCCCTTAAAAGAATACCAAAAAGATGTGATGAAATATGTGATGATGCCCGGTATGGCAAAAAAACGCCGTCTGGTTATCGAAGACAGAAAAGACAAACTGGTAGAATATGCAGAAACCTCCGGTATCAACAAAATGGAAATCAATGATACCAAAATCGGTATCATCACCGCAGGTGCACCCTATCAGTATGCCAAAGAATCCTTCCCCGAAGCATCTTACCTGAAATTAGGGATGCTCTGGCCCCTGCCTGTTGACTTAATCAAAGAGTTTGCAAGCAAAGTGGAAAAACTGTATGTGCTGGAAGAATTAGACCCCTATATTGAAAATCACATCAAGGCAATGGGTATTGAAGTGCACGGAAAAGACACCTTCTCCAAGTTTGGCGAATTCTCCAACGTGTCCGTCAGAGAAGCAATTTCCGGCAAGAAGGACGAAGTGACTTATCCCGATTACAATCCGCCCATGCGTCCTCCCGTAATGTGTCCCGGCTGTCCCCACAGAGGTATGTTCTACGTACTGTCCAAACTGAAACTGGTTGTTTCCGGGGATATCGGATGCTACACCTTAGGTGCAGCGGCACCCTTGTCCGCAATGGATACTACCATTTGTATGGGTGCATCCATCAGTGCGGCACACGGGATTTCCAAAGCAAATCCTGAGCTTTCCAAGAAAACTGTAGCGGTCATCGGGGATTCCACCTTCATCCATTCCGGTATGACAGGTCTTGCCTCCACCGCTTATAACAAAGGCACCTCCACCGTGATTATTTTGGATAACTCCATCACCGGTATGACAGGCCATCAGCAGAATCCCACCACCGGCAAAACCTTAAAGGGCGAACCCACCGTGGCAGTAAACTTAGAAAAATTTGCAGAAGCAGTTGGTTACAGCCGAATCAAAGTGGTTGACCCCTTCAATGTGGAAGAATGCGAACGGGTAATCAAGGAAGAAATTTCTGTGGAAGAACCGTCCTTAATTATTGCACGCCGTCCCTGTGTGTTATTAAAAGGCGTGAAATATGATTTCGACGTAAACATTCAGAAAGATAAATGCAGAAACTGCAAAATGTGTATGAAAATCGGATGCCCTGCCATTTCTTTGGTAAACGGAGTGCCTCAGATTAACAAAACACTGTGTACCAACTGCGGACTGTGTAAAAACATCTGTAAGTTTGATGCCATCACTCTGTAAGAAAGGGGGAGAACATGATGAGCACAAAATCTATTATGATTGTAGGAGTTGGCGGTCAGGGTACCTTACTTGCCAGCAGAATTTTAGGAAACTTAGCCATCGAAAAAGGTTATGACGTAAAAGTGTCGGAAGTGCACGGTATGAGCCAACGTGGCGGCAGCGTGGTAACTTATGTGAAATACGGTGAAAAAGTTCATTCTCCCGTAATCTGTCAGGGAGAAGCAGATATTATTATTTCCTTTGAAGAATTAGAAGCGTTGCGTTGGTTGCCTTATCTTAAAAAAGGCGGTAAACTCATCACCAACGTGCAGCAGATTATGCCTATGCCCGTTATCATCGGTGCAGCAGAATATCCCCGGGATATTTTAGAAACCTTACAAAAAGAAGAAGTGGATTTAGTATCCGTCAATGCGTTAGAAATTGCAGAATCCATCTTAAATTCCAAAGTAACCAATGTTGTGTTGCTTGGAGTGTTGGCAAAATATCTGGAATTTGATAAGCAGGATTGGGTGGATGCCGTGTTATCCACCGTTCCCGAAAAATTCCGTGAAGCAAACGAAAAAGCATTTTTAGCAGGTTACGAACAGTAATGAAAAAAACCGATTGATCGGAGCGAGGCTATTTTATGACCAGAAAAACTGCAAAGTCTAAACAGGCACCTGCAAGGACTGCAAGAAGAACATCTAAAAAACAAACATCGAGAAACAACAAACGAACTACGGGAGCAAAAAAATTCTGGAAAACTTTCGTAATTTGTTTGTTGATTGAGCTACTTGTTGCGATTGCTGCAGTTGGTTTTTATACGTATGACCGTGTGATGAATTACAATATCGGCGGTGGCGACGAACTCTCGGGCACGCTTTCTAAAATTGTGGCAGGGGAATCCCGCAATATTGCGGTATTCGGTACGGATAAAAGCGGCCTTCGTTCAGACGTTATTATGATTATGTCGGTATACCCTGAGAAGAATACCCTGTCCCTCTTATCGGTGCCTCGGGATACCAAAGTAAAAATCGGAAATTCCACCTATAAAATCAACGCTGCGCTCCAGATTGGCGGCGAAGAATTGGCAGTGGAAACCGTCATGGACGTGCTGGATATTCCCATTCACGATTATGTGGTGGTGAATTTTAATGCTGTGGAAACCTTGATTGATGAGCTGGGCGGTGTGCAGTTTAATGTGCCCCAAAGAATGTGGTATCAGGATCCTGAGCAGGATTTGTATATCGACCTGCAAAAGGGTGACCAGCTGTTAAACGGTAAAAAAGCCGTACAAATGCTTCGTTTCCGAGAATATCCCATGGGGGATTTGGATAGAAACAAGGTGCAGCAGGACTTCTTCCAGGCAGCTTTTTCACAAAAATTCCAGCCTCAGTATATCGCAAAAGTGCCTGCCATTTACGGGTTGATTAACCAGAATATGCGTTCCAATATGAGCCTGGGCGAAATTTTGGAATATTTGGATATTCTTTCCGCAATGGGTGACCGCACGGTGCAGACTTTTGAGCTTCCCGTGGCGATTGCAGACCCGTATGTGGTGATGATTAAAGAGGAAGCCGACGTTATTTTAGACGAGTATTATCGTTAAGTTCCAAAATAGGAGTAAAGAAAAACGAAAGTGGGGAGTAAAAACCCTGCTTTCGGTTTTCGTTTTTTTAAAACCATGATGATGAAGTTGACTTTTCGCCCCCAGATGAAGCATAAAAATCGTTTTTCCGTTTTTTCGGGAGATACCTACCTGTTTTCCATTTCGGGCTATACACACCGAAAATTGGTGGGCAAGGATGAGCTTTATGTGGAAAGTGTGGAGGCATTTCAGAAAGAATGCGTATTTCCCGAGCAGTATGATTACTGTCTGGGGCTTTTGTCACGCAGAATGTATTCTGAAAAAGAACTGGCAGACAAGCTGAAATTGCACGGGTGCCCTCCTAATACTGCCGAAGAAATTTTAGAAACATTAAAAGAAAAGGGCTATTTATCGGATGAACAATATCGGGAACAGTTTTTATATTCCCGTCAGACTTATAAAAAACAGGGCTTTTACAAAATCCGTCAGGAGCTTTCGGGGAAGGGAATTTCTCTGGATGCTTCCGATTACGATTTTACCGCCGAACAAGAAAACTTAAAAGAGCAGGTTGCTCTTTTGGTGCAAAAACAAACAGAAACCAAAAAGATATACAGTCGCTTGATTCGAAAGGGCTATCGCTTTTCGGATATTACCGATTGTTTGAGAAATCTTTCTTCCGAAGTGTTGGAAGAAGATTATGAGGAAGATTATGATGCCTAAGATTTTATGGATTCAACTTGGCTGTTCCAAAAATAAGGTGGACGGCGAAATTATGATTACTGCTCTGCAAAACGCAGGGTATCTGATGGTGGATAACGAGGAAGATGCCGATGTTATTATCATAAACACCTGTGGGTTTATTAAGACTGCCAAAGAGGAAGCCATTTCGGAAATCTTAAATGCGGCATCCTATGGCAAAAAAGTGATTGTGGCAGGTTGTTTATCAGGACGTTATCAGAATGAAATTTTAGAAAATTTTCCCGAAGTGGACGGTGCGCTCGGAATTCACGATACTGCTAACATTGTGGAAACAGTTTCCGGAGTGCTGAAGGGTGAACGAGTGGCGTACTTTTCCAAAACTGAAGCCGAGCCAAACTATTGTGAGCGTGTTTTGACCACACCGTTTTACTATGCTTTCTTAAAAATTGCAGACGGTTGCAGCAACGGCTGTTCTTATTGTGCCATTCCCAAAATTCGCGGAAAATATGTGTCCAGACCTATGGAATCCATTATCAAAGAAGCCAAATGGATGGCAACCCAAGGGGTAACCGAAGTGATTGTGATTGCTCAGGATACCACCCGTTACGGCGTGGATTTATACGGCGAAAACCGTTTGGTTCCGCTCCTTCGTGAGCTGGAAACAATCGAAGGAATCCGTTGGATTCGTTTGCATTATCTTTATCCCGAATCGGTAACCGACGAGCTGTTGGATTTGATTTCGGATTCCAAAAAAATTCTGCCTTATTTTGATATTCCCATTCAGCATTGTAACGACAGGATTTTGTCCTTAATGAATCGTCGCACCAACAAAGAAGAAATTTTAACTTTATTACATAAAATCAAGACAAAAATGCCCGATGCCACAATCCGCACTTCCTTAATCAGCGGATTTCCCTCGGAAACGGTGGAAGAACATGAAGAACTTGTGGCATTCGTGAAGCAGGGATTTTTTGACCGTTTGGGCGTGTTCCCCTATTCCACCGAGGAAGGCACCCGTGCCGCCCGCATCACAGGGAAATTAAAAACCCATGAAAAAGTGCGCCGTAGCAACGAAATTATGAAGCTGTCTTCTCAGGTATCGTTGCAGAAAAACAAGCAGAAAATCGGCAAAACTTATGAAGTGCTTGTGGAAGGAATCGACACGGTAAACAACATTTATTTCGGCAGAACCTATATGGATTCCCCCGAAATTGACGGCACCGTTTACTTTGAAGCGGATTTTCCCGTGGATATTGGGGAATATATTACTGTGAAAATTACAGGCTGTGACCAATACGATTTATCAGGAATCGCCGTGAAAGGATAACGCTTATGTATCATATTGATGTGGAAACCCATAGCCATACCATTGTGAGTAAGCATGCTTACTCCACCATGCAAGAAAATATCAAGGCAACCCGTGATGCCGGAATGCGTGGCCTTTGTATGACCAATCATGCACCTGCCATTCCCGATGCACCGGGCGAAGTGCATTTCACCTGCTTAAAATTTTTGCCGGGTGAAATTGACGGCATCCGATTCTTTAAAGGAGCGGAAGCGAATATTATAGATTACAAGGGTGGTCTGGATTTGCCCAACACCGTGCTTGCGATGTTAGACTGGGTAATTGCATCCATTCACGGACCCTGCCTGCCTCAGGCATCTGTGCAGGAAATCACCGAAACTTATCTTCGCGTGCTGGAAAATCCCTATGTGCACTGCATTGGTCATATGGGTCAGCAGAATTATTTGTGCGATTTTGAAGCGGTGGTAAAAAAAGCAAAAGAAGAAAACAAAATTATTGAATTAAATAACCATTCTCTGGAAGGAATCCGTCCCGGCTCCAAAGAACTTTGCACCAATGTGGCAAAGCTTTGTAAAAAGTACGGTACCCGCGTGGCGGTGTCTTCCGATGCTCATTATTCCGGTTGTATCGGCAACTATAAACTGGTGTTTGAAATGCTCAGAGAAGTGGATTTCCCCAAAGAATTGATTGTAAACGCAAACTTAGAAACGTTTGAAACCTATTTAAAAGACATCAAATCACAGATTTAATTGCAACAACGGAGGAACAAACTATGAAATATTATTTAGGTGTAGATTTAGGCGGAACCAACATCAAAGCAGGTATCACAGACGAAAACGGCAACATTCTGTTAAAATCTTCTATTCGTACCGATTCTGAAGGCAATGCCAAAAAAATTGCAGACCAGATGGTTGGGCTGTGTCAGTCTTTGGTGAAAAAATCCGAAATTTCTATGGATGATGTGGTATCTGTTGGTGTGGGAATTCCCGGCACTGTGGATGCGGAAACCGGAATGGTTATTTATTGCAACAACCTGGATATGGACGGTGCTCCCATCGGTGCCATGATGCAGGAAGCGTTGCAAAAACCTGTTCACCTTGCCAATGATGCAAGCTGTGCGGCACTAGGCGAATTTTTCTGCGGTAGCGGAAAACAGTATAATTCTGTTATTTTAGTCACTTTAGGCACCGGTGTTGGCGGTGGGATTATCTTAAACGGCAAGCTCTGGGAAGGGTTAGAAGGAGCCGGTGCAGAAATCGGTCATATGGTATTGCACGCAGGCGGAGAACCTTGCTCCTGCGGAAGACGTGGCTGTTTTGAAGCATATTCTTCTGCAACAGCACTGGTAAATCAGACCAAAGCAGCGATGAGAAAACATCCCCTCAGTTTGCTCAATGCGGTTGCAGACAAAAGCGGAAAAGTCAGTGCAAAAACTGCCTTTGATGCTATGAGAAAAGGCGACACCGTTGCCAAAGATGTGGTGGAAAACTACTTATTCTATCTTTCTGAAGGGGTTGCCAACTTAATCAATATTTTTGCACCCGAAGCCATTATCTTAGGTGGTGGCGTTTGTAACGAAGGGGACACTCTTCTGGTTCCTTTAAAAGAGCAGGTAGTGGCAAAATGTTACGGCGGCGATTTGATTCATCACGCAGATATTTCCATTGCATCCTTAGGAAATGATGCAGGGTTAATCGGTGCGGCAATGTTATATAAAGCTTAGGAGTTTTTATGAAAACGAAATTAGAAGCGATTTGCTCTTATGTGCTGGCAGATGAGCCTATGGCAAAACACACCAGCTTTAAAATCGGCGGTCCTTGTGATTATATGGTATTCCCCAAAAGCGTGGACGAAGTGAAAAATGTTTTAGCATTTGCCAAAGAGGCAGGCGTTCGTGTCACTGTGCTTGGAAACGGCTCCAATGTGTTGGTGGCGGATGAGGGGATTGACGGCATTGTGCTAAAAACCACCGAACTAAAAGCCATCACCCGAAACGGAACCGATATTACCGCGCAAGCAGGCGCAAGATTGTCTGCTTTATGCGAGGTTGCCAAGGAGCATAGCTTAGGCGGACTGGCGGAGCTTTCCGGGATTCCCGGCACCGTGGGTGGCGGCGTGTATATGAATGCAGGTGCTTACGGTGGCGAAATCAAAGATACTTTGGTAAGCTCGTTGATTTTGGATGAAAACCTTGAAATCAGGACGTTAACGGCGGAGGAACACGGGTTATCTTATCGGCATAGCGTTTTTCATAGCCACCCCCAATGGATTGTGTTGGAAACCACCTTTTCTCTCACCTCTGCAAACCGTGACGAACTCCACAAAAAAACTGTGGAATTATTAAGAAAACGAAATGAAAAACAACCCCTGGAATATCCCAATGCGGGAAGCACTTTCAAGCGTCCCGAAGGATATTTTGCAGGAAAACTGATAGAAGATGCAGGGCTCAGAGGTTTTTTGGTGGGTGATGCCCAGGTGAGTGAAAAACATTGCGGTTTTGTGATTAACCGAAAAAATGCCACTGCAGATGACGTGAAAAAGCTGATAGAATCCGTTCGCAAAACGGTGAAAGAAAAATTCGGCGTTACCTTAGAAGCAGAAGTTCGTTATGTAAAGAGAAACGAGCCGGATGCAATCTTATAAAAAAGTCCCCCAAAAAGGAGGAACCTTATGTCCTTTACAGGAGAAATCAAGCGAGAGCTTAGCGGCGCCATGCCCAAAAGACCTTGCTGTGAAATGGCGGCGTTAGCCACCTTATATGCAATGCTCAGCGAAGAAAAGCGGAGCGAAATTCATTTAAAAACTGAAAATATCACCATTGCAAGACGAATTATCATTTTATCAAGAAGGCTGTTGGGCATAGAATTGGAGCCGGATATCCGTTCAGCAAGCTCCAAAAGCAGAAAACAGATTCATCTTGTGGTGTCGGGAAAAGAAAATATTGAAATTCTAAAAAACGAACTTCATATGATTTCCGAAAAGGCAAACATTTTTTCTTCCAGAATTGACCCTTCCTTTTCGGTGTCGGATTGTTGCAAAAGAACGGTGCTTCAGACTGCATTTTTAGCGGCAGGGTTTGTAAACAGTCCCAAAAAATCCTATCATTTGGAAATTGTAACCCATAAAAAAAGGGTATTTACCGATATTTTAAACATTTTTGAAGAAGTGGGAATTGAAGCCAAAAGCATCACCCGCCAAAACAAATATGTGATTTATTTAAAAAATAATGAGTTGATTTGTGATTTTTTAGGAATGATCGGTGTGAAACGGGGACTCTTCCTCTATCACGAAATCAAAATGGAAAAGGAATTAAAAAACGGCATCAACCGTCAGATGAACTGCGAAAGTGCCAACGAGAATAAAACCATCAATACCGCACTTTTGCAGACCAAAGCCATTCAAAAAATTATGAAAAGCGCAGTGGCAGAAACGTTGTCTGCTCCCTTAAAAGAGACCATGCAACTTCGCCTTTCCTATCCCACCATGTCCTTATCCGAGCTTTGTGAAGTGTCGGAAACAAAAATTACAAAATCGGGGCTCAATCACCGTTTGAATAAACTGATAAAAATTGCAGAGAACTTATCGTAAGAGGAACGTTTATGGATTTTTGTCATTTGCATGTCCATACCGAATACAGTCTTCTGGATGGCTTATGTCGCATTCGGGAGCTTGTTTCCTATGCAAAAGAGCTGGGACAAACTGCCCTTGCCATTACCGACCACGGTGCACTTTACGGTGCCCTGGAATTTTATAAGGAATGTAAGGCGCAGGGAATAAAACCTATTATCGGGTGCGAGTTTTATGTGGCATATGGCGATATGACAGACCGCAGTGCGCCCGGATATCATCATCTGGTTCTTTTGGCAAAAAATGAAACAGGGCTACGGAATTTGTATCAGCTATCCACCGAAAGCTACAAAAAGGGTTTTTACTATAAACCAAGAATTGATAAAGCGCTTTTGGCAGAACATACCGAGGGGTTAATCTGCCTGTCAGGTTGTATTGCAGGAGAGCTTTCTCAGAAAATATTGGCAGATGATTTAAAAGGTGCCAAAGAAACCGCTCTTTTTTACCAAAAAATCTTTGCAAAAGGCGACTATTATATTGAAATTCATAACCATAATCTGCCCGATGAAAAAAAGGTAATGCCAAAGCTCTTGGCATTGTCCCGTGAACTGGGTATTCCCGCCGTTTGTGCCAACGATGTGCATTATATTCTGCAGTCTGACCATGATATCCAGGACATCTTAATGTGCATCCAAATGAACCGTCAGGTGGATGAGGAAGACAGAATCCGTTTTGAAACCCGTGAGTTTTACTTAAAATCTTATGAACAGATGGCAGAAATTTTTCCGGAGGAACTGTTGCGAAACACCCTGGAAATTGCAGGGAAATGTAATCTGGAAATTCCTTTTGGGGAATTTCGGTTCCCCAGATATCCTGCGCCAAACGGTTCTTCGGAAAAGTATCTTCGGGAACTTTGTTATCACGGACTTTGTGCCAAATATGAAACCGTTACCGAAGCATTGAAAGAACGGTTGGAATATGAGCTTACCACCATTATTTCCATGGGCTTTTGTGACTATTTTCTTATTGTGTGGGATTTTGTTGCCTACGCCAAGGGAAAAGGCATTCCCGTGGGGCCCGGCAGAGGGTCTGCTGCAGGAAGTTTGGTTGCCTATTGCTTAAATATCACCACCGTGGACCCCATTCGCTACGGCTTGGTGTTTGAACGTTTTTTAAACAAAGAACGGGTGAGTATGCCCGATATCGATATTGATTTTTGTAACGAACGCCGTGGGGAAGTGATTGATTACGTCATTTCCAAATACGGCTCCGACCGTGTGGCACAGATTGTGGCATTCGGCACCATGAAGGCAAGAGCCGCCGTGAAAGATGTGGCGCGTGCCACGGGAATTCCGTACTACTTAGCTGACGAAATTACCAAAGAACTCTCCAAATGCAAGGTGCTAAACATCACGTTGGAAGAAGCGATGAACCGCAAGGACAACCGCTTAAAAGAATTGTATGACGAAAATCCCGACATCAAAAAACTGGTAGACACCTCCAAAAAGCTGGAAGGTCATATCCGCCATACCACTGTCCATGCGGCAGGAGTGCTGATTACGGGAGAACCTGCGGTGAACTTAGTGCCCTTATGCAACGTGACCGATTCCGCAGCCACCCAGTACGAAATGGCACATTTAGAATCGTTGGGGTTACTCAAAATGGATTTTCTTGGTCTTCGGAACTTAACGGTTATCGAAGATACTGTGAATGCCATTTACCGCCAGAGCGGGAAACAAATTCTGCTCACCCGATTGGAATATGACGACCCCAAAGTGTATGATTTGTTATCCTGTGGTGACACCGACGGGGTATTTCAGCTGGAATCATCCGGAATGAAAAATTTTTTAAGAGAGTTTCGCCCTCATAATTTTGAAGACGTGATTGCGGCGATTTCTCTGTATCGACCCGGACCTGCCAAAAAGATTCCCGAATTTATCAGGAACAAAGAGAACCCTGCTCTCGTCCAATATCAATGCAAAGAGTTGGAACCCATTTTGTCGGTGACATACGGTTGCATTGTGTATCAGGAGCAGGTGATGGAAATTTTCCGTCAGTTAGCCGGCTATTCCTTGGGGCAGGCGGATATCATCCGTCGTGCCATCTCCAAAAAGAAGGCAGACGTTCTGCTTAGAGAAAAAGAAAAATTTGTGCAGGGGTGCAAACAAAACGGCATTGAACCTGCTGTGGCGGAAAGTATTTTCCGGGAAATTGAAGATTTTGCATCTTATGCTTTCAATAAGTCTCATGCTGCCTGCTATTCGGTGCTGGCGTATCAGACTGCTTACTTAAAAACTTATTATCCTGCTCATTTTTATGCGGCACTGTTAACTTCCTATATGGCATTCACCGAAAAAATTGCCTACTATATTCAGTCCGCAAGAGAGCGGGGCATCCGCGTCCATTCTCCCGGTATCAATACGGGGAATGTGACCTTCACTGTGAAAAACGAT
Source organism: Clostridia bacterium (assembly GCA_017549265.1). Classification (GTDB taxonomy): domain Bacteria; phylum Bacillota; class Clostridia; order UMGS1840; family UMGS1840; genus SIG452. The sequence goes on along the minus strand of JAFYVF010000065.1, from coordinate 3,078 downwards.
GATATTGTCTTCGGGTTAACCGCCATCAAAGGCATCGGCAAACAACTGGCAGAAGCCATTGTGAAAGAGCGTCAAATTGGGGGAGATTTTCAATCCTTAGAAGACTTTATCAAAAGAATGCAGGGAAAACAGTTAAACAAAAAAGCAATGGAATCCCTCATCTTATCAGGCTGTTTTGACGAGTTTGACAACCGAAGCGAACTCCTTTTGGCTTACGAACCCTTAATGGATGAACAGGCACACGTTCTGCAGACTCACGTCAGCGGTCAGCTTGACTTGTTTGGTGCCGCCCTTCGGGAACCGTCTCCCGAGCCCATCGGCAAAACATCTCCCAAAAAAGAACGTTACAAACCCACGCCGGACGATTTAAAAATGGAAAAGAAAGTGCTGGGATTATACGTTTCGGGGCATCCTTTGGAGCAATTTGAGAAAAAAATCCGTTCCATGGGGGGAGACCCCATTGTTGCCACCAAAGAGGCAATGATAGAGGAGGGAATCTCAGAAAAACATATCACCATTATCGGTGTGATTTCCAACTTGGATATTCGCCGTACCAAGCAGGGAACCCGTATGGCATTCTTCAATTTAGAGGATATGTCGGGAGTGGTCAGCGCAATCGCATTTCCTGATTTGTATGTGAAAAATACAGATGCAGTTTTGGAAGATAACATCGTGGTTGCAGACGGTAAACTGACGCTGGAAGGGGAAGACACCTTTAAATTTATTCTGACGGGTCTTCGCAGATTTTCCACTGACTTAACCTACTTAAAACTCTATTTGCGGTTACCTGAAGAAGCATCTCCTCTGATGGCAGAGGTGAAAAAGCTTCTTACCTTCTTTTCGGGAGACACTCCTGTTTATGTGTATTTTGAAAAAGAAAAACGTTTAACCGTTGCTCCGAAAAATCTTTTTGTCAGTGAAAACGCTATTCTCATGGAAAAGCTTACCAACCTGTTGGGAGCGGAGAATGTGAAGCTGGTTTCCGACTAAAAAGGTTGACAAATTGCAAAAAGAACAATATAATATAAAAAAGTATAAAAAAGTAAATATTTTTGTTACATCAAAAAAGGAAGGATTTTTCTTATGAAAACAATGAAACTTTTCGCCATCGTTATGGCAGTATTACTCTGCTTCACCGCTTGTGCAAACAAGCAGGAAGAAAATACCCAAAGTGCTCCCGTAGGAACTTCTTCACCGGAAGATGTGCCGGATGAAGTTCCGGTTTCTCCCGAGAGCAAGCTTCCCCAGCCCATCACCGATCAAGAACCCACCAAAGATGGAGAAACCTATCAGGCTCGCGGCAGATACCTGGGTATGGGAGACAGCAATTTGATTTATTTTATCGAAGTGAATGCAGCAGACGGAAGACCGGACCAGGCCTATCAGATTTCTCCCGAAATCGACTTGGATGCTATGGGTATCACCGAAGGTTGTCTGGTTGATTTAACCTACACTGTGGATGAACACGGTATCAAACATGTGCAGACCATCTCTGTGATTATTGGGGAATAATTGCAGGCTATGGAATATCAAAGGCAAAATCATTTCACCTTTCTCCGTCTGGAGAAAGGTGAAGAACTTTTAGAAGCCCTTTCGTTTTTATGCAAAAAAGAAAATATTCAAGCCGGAATGGTCAGTGGCATTGGTGCTACCAATGATGTGACCGTAGGTCTTTTGGATACCGAAAAAATGGCTTTTTGTTCCAACACTTACACGGGTGATATGGAAATCACATCAATTTCCGGGAATATTTCTCAAAAAAACGGGGAACCCTACTTACACCTGCATATCAACGTGGCAGATGAATCCAATCGGGTGATTGGCGGACATTTGAGCCGTTGCGTCATCAGTGTCACAGCAGAAATCACGGTGATTAGCTCCGATATGAAAACCCAACGTGTTCCCGATGAAAACGGGATTCACCTTTTGCATTTTCCAAAATCCTAAGGAGGAAACGTACATTGCATCAAAAAACAGTCAAAGATTCCCAAACCGAGCAGGTTCAACTGATTTTACCCGAGGATTTAAACCCGTCGGGGAGACTTTTTGGCGGAAGATTACTTGCTTGGATTGATATTGTGGCAGCAATCACCGCTCGCCGTCACGCAGGTTGCAATGTGACTACCGCCTCCATTGACCGCCTGCAGTTTAAAGAGGGGGCATTCCCGGGAGACACGTTAGTTCTCAAAGGACGCATTACCTACGCAGGAAACACTTCCATGGAAATTCGTGTGGACACATTCCGGGAACGGGAAGACGGGAGACTTCGTCTGATCAACACTGCCTATTTGGTGATGGTTGCTATCGACAAAGACCAGAACCCCGTGAAGGTTCCCGGTCTGAAGCTGGAAAATGTTACCGAAAAAATGGAGTGGGAAGCCGCCGTTAAACGAAAAGAACTTCGTAAAGAACGAAAATTTTTGGGTTATTAAAGAAAAAAATTTCTAAAAAAATCCAAAACACGAAAAATATTGAAAAAATGTCTTGCAATTTTCAAAGACCTTTGTTATAATATACTTGTTATATTGTAATATAATTAAGAACTATAAACGGAATTTTTTTCCGATTGAGAGGAGAATTTACTATGGTAGGAGCTGGCGATTTCAGAAACGGCGTTACCTTTGAAGAAGACGGAAACATTTATCAGATTGTTGAGTTTCAGCATGTAAAACCCGGGAAAGGTGCGGCGTTCGTTAGAACCAAAATCAAAAATATTATCACCGGTTCTGTAGTTGAAAAAACTTACAGACCCACCGATAAATTCCCGAAAGCTCATATCGAAAGAAAAGATATGCAGTATTCTTACAATGACGGTGACCTGTATTACTTTATGGATCAGGAAACCTTCGACATGATTCCCATCAATGCAAGCCAGGTGGGAGACGCATTAAAATTCGTAAAAGAAAACGAATGTGTTAAAATCTTATCTCACAACGGCAACGTTTTCGGTATCGAACCCCCCAACTTTGTGGAACTGGAAGTTACCGAAACTGAACCCGGCTTAGCAGGCAACACCGCTCAGGGTGCAACCAAACCTGCAACCTTAGAAACCGGTGCAACCATCAACGTGCCCCTGTT
>JAFYVF010000064.1 GCA_017549265.1 Clostridia bacterium | reverse complement strand
GGAGAAGGGAACTCACCGTGTGGTAACAGAAGATATGATTCCTGCCCCGGTTCTTTATATGGATGCAAAGCGTCGGAAGATGACTGACGAGCTATATCGCATCAAAAATGCACAACGGGAATTTTTTACTGCAAGATTGATTCCTTATTTTTCATTTGCCAATCGCAAGGCAACTGACTTGCTTGTTTGGTGTATGGTTGATTAAAATTTTAAAAAATTAGAAAACAAAAGAAAAAATATCCAAAAAAACTGACAGAATTTTCTGTCAGTTTTTTTATACTGAAAAACCGAAAATTACATCTGTTTTTTTCATTTTAAAATGCCAAACTAAAGATGAGAAAATTTTGAAACAATAAAGAAAGCGGATGTGATATTCAAAATGTTTTTTAAAAATTTAAAAGGAAAAAGGGGATCTCGCAAAGGAGCGAAAAAAACAAAAACAATCAAGTTGTTTGTGGGAGCTTTGAGTGCTGCTTGTGCAGTACTTATGACTGCGAACGCTTTTTTTGCACCGGAAGTTTCCGTCGGTACCAAGAAGATTGACTATCGTTTGATTCCATCGGGACAAGCGGTCGGGATGAAGCTAAAAACAAAGGGTGTCATGGTGGTTGGTGTGGAGCAGGGAAACTCTCCTGCTCAGACAGCAGGATTACAAAACGGAGATATTATCACAAAAGTGAATGATGTGGCACTTCAAAATACTCGTCATTTTGAGGAGATTCTTACTGCAGTGGGAGAAAACACCGTAACACTGACAATTCTTCGAAATGATAAAACCATCACCACGCAATTAAGACCTCAAAAGAACCAAATGGAGCAGCTTGTTTGCGGAATGTGGCTTCGGGACAGTGCTGCGGGAATCGGTACCGTCACATTTTTTACGGAAGATAAAAAACAGTTTTTTGCTTTGGGACACCCTGTTAACGATATGGATACCGCAAAAACTTATGCAATTAGAAAAGGACAGGTAGAGTTGGTTGAAATCAAAGGAGCCAAAAAAGCAGAAAAAAATCGTGCAGGAGAGCTTGTGGGTGTGCTTTCGGATATTGCGGTGGGGACGATTTCCAAAAACACACAAACAGGACTTGTGGGGACAGTGGAAAACAAAGCCTTCATTCAACGAGATGCTTTGCCCATCGCTACCAAACGGGAAGTGAAACTGGGGAAAGCCAAAATATTATCCACCGTGTCGGAACGAGGTTGTCAGGAATATGAAATTGAAATTTTAAAGATTTTAGACGGCAAAGGCAATCGGGATTTTATCATTCGTGTGATTGACGAAAGACTTTTGGAGAAAACCGGCGGCATTGTGCAAGGGATGAGCGGTTCGCCCATTCTTCAGAACGAAAAAATTGTGGGAGCTGTTACCCATGTTTTGGTGAATGATTCCACCCGCGGATACGGCATTTCCATTGAAAAAATGTTGCAAAATCAGTGACTTATTTTGTTAAAAACTCTTGACAAATTTTTTTGATGGTGTTATACTACTTGGAAATTAATATCACAATCACCGAAACAACCAAAAGGGAGTAGTTTTAATACGTTATCAACAATCGCAGTTGTTTTTGCAACTTGGTAACGTATGCCGAAATTCGGTTACGAGACTTTTGTGCAGAACGCTAAACTGCACAAAAGTCTTTTTTGTTATCAATAGAATAAAATGAATGTTGAAAGGCAGGAGTATTATGAAAGAGTTTTATCAAAAGAGTATGGACGAGGTTTTTTTGGAACTTGGGGTAACCAAACAGGGTTATACTTCCGAACAGGCAGCCCGGGTGCTGGAAGAAAAAGGCCCTAATGTGCTAAAAGAAGGAAAACGAAAAAGCACATTACAAGTATTCTTATCCCAGTTTGCAGACTTGTTGGTTATTATTTTGATGATTGCAGCGGTGATATCGATGGTTTCCGGGAACATGGAGAGCACGATTGTTATTTTTGCAGTGATTCTCATTAACGCTGTGTTGGGAACCGTTCAGCATAAAAACGCCGAAAAATCTTTGGATAGCTTGAAATCTCTGTCTTCTCCGAATGCAAAAGTGATGCGAGACGGCAAAAAAATTGAAGTTCCTTCCCGTATGGTGGTTCCCGGAGATATTATGCTCTTAGAAGCCGGAGACATGGTTGTGGCAGACGGCAGATTATTGGAAAATTTTTCAGTTCAGTTAAATGAAAGTTCCTTGACCGGGGAATCTACCAATGTGGAGAAAAAAGTTATCGATATTATGGAAGAAGTTCCTCTTGGAGACCGCGTGAATATGGTATATTCCGGAAGTTTGGTTACTTACGGTCGTGCCACTGTTTTGGTAACAGGTACCGGTATGAATACGGAAATCGGCAAGATTGCTGCGCTGATGAATGCTACAGGAGAAAAGAAAACACCTCTGCAGGTTAGTCTGGATCAGTTCAGCAGTCGTCTTGCAATCGTGATTATGATTATTTCTGCTGTGGTATTCGGGTTGGGTTTATATCGTCAAATGCCCATTTTAGATGCAATGATGTTTGCGGTGGCGTTGGCAGTGGCGGCAATTCCTGAAGCACTTGGTTCCATTGTAACCATTGTGCAGGCGATGGGAACTCAGAGAATGGCAAAAGAAAATGCCATTATTAAAGAGCTGAAGGCAGTAGAAAGTTTAGGATGTGTATCGGTAATTTGTTCGGATAAAACAGGGACTCTCACACAGAATAAGATGAGTGTTCAGCAAATTTATATTGATGGAAAAACAATCACTGCAAAAGAACTGGATATCCGCAATCAGCTTCACCGTTATCTGTTATATAATGCAATGCTGACTAACGATTCTGCTATTGTGGACGGCAAGGGAATTGGGGACCCCACCGAATCTTGCCTTCTGGAAATGGCTCGTTCTATTGATATGAATGAAGAATTTTTCCGTGAAGTAATGCCGAGAATGGCGGAAATTGCTTTTGATTCCGACCGAAAACTGATGTCTGCAAAATACCGTTTACACGATGTTCCCACGATTTTAACCAAGGGTGCGGTAGATGTGTTGTTAGACCGTACCAAAAGTATCCGTACTTCCGACGGAATTCGTCCGATTACGCAGGAAGATAAGGACGAAATTTTATCAAAAAATATGGAGTTTTCTGAAAATGGACTTCGTGTTTTAGCGTTTGCCTACAAAGAATCAGACGATAAAGCAACCATGGAACTTTCCGATGAAAACGGATACACCTTCTTGGGCCTGATTTCTATGATGGATCCGCCCAGGGTAGAATCAAAAGATGCAGTTACCGATGCAATCCGTGCAGGTATCAAGCCCGTGATGATTACCGGTGACCATAAAGTAACCGCAACGGCAATTGCAAAACAAATTGGCATTTTTAAAGATGGAGACTTGGCACTAACGGGTGCAGAACTGGATGCCATGAGCCAGGAAGAACTGGTTGAAAAAATTGAAAAAATATCAGTATATGCCCGAGTATCTCCTGAAAATAAAATCCGTATTGTTAATGCATGGCAGTCCAAAGGACATATTGTTTCCATGACCGGTGACGGGGTGAACGATGCTCCTGCTCTAAAAAAAGCAGACATTGGTGTTGCGATGGGAATTACGGGAACTGAGGTTTCCAAAGATGCTGCTGCCATGATTTTAACCGATGACAATTTTGCCACTATTATCAAAGCGGTGGCAAACGGCAGAAATGTGTACCGCAATATTAAAAACTCTATCAAGTTTCTGTTGTCGGGAAATATGGCAGGGATTTTGGCAGTGCTTTATACCTCGATTATGGGTCTACCCGTTCCATTTGCACCTGTGCATTTGTTATTTATGAATCTTCTGACAGACTCTTTGCCTGCGATTGCCATCGGGATGGAGGGGGCAGATCCCAATCTGTTATCTCAAAAGCCCAGAAATCCCAAAGAAGGTATTTTAAGCAAATCATTTATGACGCAATTGTTGGTGCAGGGTGGCGTCATTGCAGTTTGTACCATGATTGCGTTCCATCTGGGACTTAGCACAGGAAATGCTGTTTTGGCAAGTACTATGGCGTTTTCCACACTGACTTTAGCTCGCTTATTCCATGGTTTTAACTGCAGAAGTGACCGTTCTATCTTCAAAATCGGTCTGTTTACTAACCGAGCAAGTTTAGGTGCGTTCGGATTGGGAATTCTACTGTTGTCTGCGGTGCTGTTTATTCCCGGCTTGGACCATTGGTTTGAAGTTACCGCTTTAAACGGCAGTCAGATCGGCTTGGTTGCATTGTTGGCATTTCTTCCCACGATGCTGATTCAAGGTGTAAAACTCATCAAAAAATGATTTGTTAAAAAAGGAAAATCTGCTGAAAAATAAAAAAGCGAATGACTTTTTTCTCAATCACTTGAAACTTTCAAACAAATATGGTACAATGAAACATAGTAGCATTGTACCATATTTTTATGATCATTTGAAAAGGAGAACATCCTATGCTATATGAAAAGGTAAAGAAAAATTTTGGTTTTGGCTTTATGAGACTGCCGATGATTGAAAATGATGTGGATTACCGTCAGGTCAATCAGATGGTGGATGCTTTTATGGAAGCAGGCTTTAACTATTTTGATACTGCAAGGGTTTATTTAGACGGTAACAGTGAAATTGCTATCCGTGAATGTGTGGCAAAGCGTTATCCCAGAGAAAGTTTTGTGCTGGCAAATAAATTATCCCCCTGGATTTATAATTCTGAAGAAGAAATCCGTCCGCTGTTTGAAAGTCAGCTGGAATCCTGTGGTGTGGATTACTTTGATGTGTATATTTTCCATTGTATGAATCGTGATTTATACCAGAAAAATCTTCGTTGCAATTCCTTTGAAGTTGTGAAACAGCTAAAAGAAGAGGGCAAAGTGAAACATATTGCCATGTCTTTTCACGATACCGCAGATGTGTTGGACAAAATTCTAACGGAGCAACCTTGTGTTGAATTTGTGCAGATTCAATTTAATTATTTAGACTATGATGACGCAGGTGTGCAGAGCAAGGCTTGTTATGACGTGTGTGTAAAACACGGCAAAAAAGTGATTGTAATGGAGCCTGTAAAAGGTGGCACGCTGGTGAATCTTCCCAAAGAAGCAAAAGAGTTTTTAGCACAAAAATCAAAAAATTCCGAGGCGGAATTTGCCATCCGTTTTGCCGCAAGTTTTCCCGATGTGGAAATGGTGTTATCGGGAATGGGTAATATGGATATGATTACCGAAAATATTGCCTTTATGAAAGATTTTGTTCCCTTTAGCGAAGAAGAAATGAAACTTTCCGAAGAACTGAGAAATTTCATTCGTACCGTTCGTCAGATTCCCTGCACGGGCTGTCGTTACTGTGTGGAAAATTGTCCCCATAAGATTTTGATTCCTGATGTGTTCACGGTGTATAATAAGCATCTTGCTGCAGAATCCGTTTGGGAAGAAACCAAGCAAATTCTACAGGAAAAGTATGCCAACGTGAAAGATTGTATTCAGTGTGGTGTTTGTGAAGGCCATTGCCCTCAGAATATCAACATTAAAGAAACGATGAAACTGTTAGGCGAAAGTATTTAAGAAAAAACAAAAAATGAAATATATCATCCGTCCCGTTAACTGATATTTGAGAGCGACCGTGTTATATAAAGAGGGAAGCAAAGCGGATACCAAATTCTATTTTGTGAAAACATAAAAAAGGAGAACACTCATTATGAAAAAGTATTTGTTACCTGAAAGCGGTCAGTTTTACAAAGCGAATCTGCACTGTCACACCAATGTTTCAGACGCAAGTCTGTCTCCCGCTGAAATCAAAGAAGCATATCAGAAACACGGCTATTCCATTGTGGCATATACTGACCATCACGTTCTGGTGCCTCATCCGGAATTAACTGACGATAATTTTCTGGCGCTTCATGGCACCGAGTATGATATCACCGAAGAAATACCCGGTGTAACCGAATTTTATCGGTTAAAAACCTGTCATATCTGTTTAATTGCCACCGATCCTGATTACGTGGTGCAACCGTATTTCCGCAAAACCTGGATTTATGATAAGCAGGAAGACAAATCTTTAGTGAAATATGATGAGTCACTTCCTCTTGCTACCTATGTGTACAGTGCGGAATATATCAATGCTATGATCAAAGAGGCTCGTGAAAAAGGTTATTTTGTGACCTATAATCATCCTGCCTGGTCTCAGGAGGGCTACGAAATCTACAGCAAATACGAAGGTATGCACGCTATGGAAATCTGCAACTACGGTTGTGTGACCGAAGGCTATCACGATTATAATTCCAAGGTGTATCAGGAGCTGTTGCAACAGGGCAAAAAATTGTACTGTATTGCAACCGACGATAACCATAACGGTCATCCCATGGATAGTCCCTACTGCGATTCTTTTGGTGGTTTCACCATGATTAAAGCAGATAAGTTGGAATACAGAACCATTACCGATGCACTATTAAAGGGTCACTTTTATGCTTCCTGCGGTCCTGAAATTTACAGTTTGTTTATCGAAGGCAATAAATTACATATCGAAACCTCCGATGCGGCAACCATTACCTTTACTTCGGGCATCCGTCACTGTTATACTGAGTTTCCCACAGAGGGAGACCATTTAAACGGCACCATATTTGATGTGTGGCCTCAGGATAAGTTTGTAAGAATTATCGTTACCGACAAAGAAGGCAGAAAAGCGTACACCAATGCCTACTTTGTGGAAGATTTGCTGAAATAAGGAGGAGATTGTGGTGAAAAAATATTTACTGCCTGAAAACGGTCAATTTTATAAAGCAAATTTACATTCTCATTCCACCATGTCCGACGGGAAAATGACTCCCGAACAAATGAAAGAGGAGTACCAAAAAAGAGGTTATTCGGTGATTGCATACACCGACCATAATGTGATGGTTCCACATCCCGAACTGACCGATGAAAACTTTGTTGCCTTAACCGGTACAGAGTATGATTTTGATAACGAAACCGAAGAAAATCCCTATCACTTAATTCCGGTTTGCCATATCTGTATGATTGCATTGGATCCGGATAATGTGGTGCAGCCTTGTTTCACTCCCACCAAATACTATGATAAAGTGAAAGCGTTCAACGATCCCAGATATCAAGTGACTTATGATGAATCCCAGCCGTTTTATGAACGCTCCTACACTCCCGAATGCATCAACGATGTAATCAAAAAAGCTCGGGAACAGGGATTTTTTGTGACTTACAATCATCCCACCTGGTCTTTGGAAGGATTTTCAATTTACGGAAAATACGAAGGCATGAACGCTATGGAAATCTGTAACTATGGTTGTGTGACCGAAGGTTATGATGAATACAATCCTTGGGAATACGATGAGCTGTTGCGTCAGGGGAAACAACTGTATTGTATTGCAACTGACGATAATCACAACCATTATCCCATAGATGGTCCTCGTTGCGATTCCTTCGGCGGTTTTACGATGATTAAAGCCGATAAGCTGGAATATAAGGCAATCACCGACGCATTGGTAAAGGGCAATTTTTATGCCTCCCAGGGACCTGAAATTTATAGCTTATACGTGGAAGATAATAAAATCCATATCAAATCTTCCGATGCGGCAAGAATTGTGGTGACCACCGGTCTTCGTCACAGCTATTGCTTCTATCCGTTGGAAGGGGATACCATCAACGAAGCGGCATTTGAGCTTCGTCCCGATGATATTTATGTAAGAATCACCGTATTTGATAAAACAGGAAAACCTGCTGATACCAACGCTTATTTCGTGGAAGATTTGTTAGGCGAATAAGTTATTATGGGTTATTGAGATAAAAAAATAAAAAAATCCTAAAAAAAGCTTGACATTTTAGCAAATAGAATGTATAATACTGTGGTAACCGCTCCGAGATGGCATAAGAATCTTGCATTTGCAAGGTCACCATCACTTGGGCGTGTCCTAAATAACCACCCGAACGGGTGCAAAAAATTTAATTGGGAGGTACTTATTATGTACGCAGTTTTAAAAACCGGCGGTAAGCAGTACAAAGTAGCAGAAGGCGATGTAATCTACATCGAAAAATTAGGTCTCGGTGAAAACGAAACCTACACCTTTAACGAAGTACTGGCAATCGGCTCCGATGACGGCATCAAAGTTGGTGCTCCTTATGTTGCAGGTGCAACCGTAACCGCAAAAGCTTTAAAAGAAGGCAGAAGCAAAAAGATCATTGTTTACAAGTATAAACCGAAAAAAGGTTATCACAAAAAACAGGGTCACAGACAGGCTTATACCAAAGTTCAGATTGAAAAAATCAACGGTTAATTTTTATGATAAACATTGAGATTGACAGGAACTATATCGGTAATATTTATCGGTTCATGGTAGACGGTCATTCCGGCTATGAAGAAATCGGAAAGGATATTGTGTGTGCCAATGTGTCCACCGCAACCCAATCCGTAATCTTGGGAATGTCTGAATTACTCGGTATCCGATTGAATATTGTCATCGATGATGGGCACTTAGAGTGCGGTATTCCTGAAATTTCCGATCCGAAAAATCTGGAAAAGGCGAACATCCTTTTAGAAACGATGGTGTTGACCTTGCGTCAGGTGGAATCGGAATATTCGGATTATGTAAAAATGATTGAAGTGGAGGATTAGATTATGTTTAAAATTAATTTCCAGTTATTTGCTCATAAAAAAGGTGTAGGTAGC
>JAFYVF010000063.1 GCA_017549265.1 Clostridia bacterium | reverse complement strand
ATTTTGCTGGACACCTACCACATGAACATCGAAGAAAACAATATCGGTGATGCAATCCGTTCTGTTGGCAGCAAACTGACCAGTTTCCATACCGGTGAAAACAACCGTACCGCTCCCGGTAAAGGTCATTTAGACTGGGATGAAATTTTCGGTGCTTTAGCAGATATCAACTACAAAGGCAGAATTATTTCTGAACCCTTCGTAATGCAGGGCGGACAGGTTGGTAAAGACATCCACGTATTCCGTGATTTAGTTGAAAATCCCTGTGAAGCTACCATTGATAAAGAAGCAGCATATCTGTTGAATTTTGAAAAAGAAATGCTGAAAAAATACAATATGGCGTAAGCTATTTGTTTTCCAAGATTAAGGGAAAACGGTTTCGGTATTCTCTGCAGGAATAACCGCAATGCTTTTTGAAAAGTTTGGAAAAATAGTTGTAATCGGGGATGCCCACCATCGAGCAGACGGTATGTACCCGAAGATCGGTGTCGGTTAACAGATGCTTGGCTTTTTCCAGACGAAGATGTAAGATATAGTCGGCAACGGTTATGTCAAAATGCTTTTTCCAAAGAGCATACAAACGGTTTTTAGAAACTTTAAATTCTTCGCAGATGCCGGAAACAGAAAGAGGGTTTTCTAAATTTTCTTTCAGATATTCATCAATCTGATTGATGAAGGTGTGATCACCCATATCAATGGTTTTGCTGATTAAAAGCTGCAAGGTGGCGTAATGAAGAATGTTGGCGGTGGACTCAATTGCATGAGGCAACAGCTTTTTGGTTTTTTGATAGGCCGCTGCCAGTTCTTCCTTGGGTAATGATAACTTTTTGCCAAGTTCCCGAAGTAGCTCGGAAGATTCTTCCTCGGTTAAGGAACCATCTTTAATTTGCCCGAACAGAATAAATCCCAAAGGTTTTTCGTGGTACATAATGGGCATCGCCGTGTCCACCAGACCGGCGTGGCATTTTGCCGTGATAGGTTTCAGACTACGGTTACACTCCACAATCAGCTTTTTGTCGCAGGTAAGACAAGCTTTTTTTCCCGAAGGCACTTGCTTGATTAACTGACAAAAGGCGGGCATTTTCTGAGGCATAAAGGCAAGCTGATTCATTTCAGCATCCCAGAAGCTGACGGTTAACCCCGTCATATTATGAAAATCAGTTAAAAAGGCCTTGATTTTTTCTAAATCATATTTTAAAACCATAGATTACACCTGCTTTTTTTAGAATATCACTTTCATTATACAAAAACAAAACAACCAAGTCAAGAAAAAAAGTAAAATTGTTTTCAAGAACGAAACATTTTTACCATAAAAGGAGAACAACATTATGAGTTTAACTTATGCATTATATATCGGTAACCGTGGATTTTTCCCCGGTGAAGTTATCGCTTCTGCAAGAGAAGAAATGATTGCTGCAATCAAAGCAGCAGGCTGCGATTGCATCTATCCTGATTTAGACAAAACCAGATACGGTGCCATTGAAACCATCGCAGAAGGTAAAATCTTTGCAGATTTCTTAAAAGAAAATGAAGGTAAATACAAAGGCGTTATCCTTTGCTTACCTAACTTTGGTGACGAAAACGGTGCGCTGGTTGCATTAAAAGACGTGAAAGTGCCGATTTTAGTTCAGGCATATCCCGATGAACTGGGTAAAATGGACTTTGCACACAGACGTGATGCAATGTGCGGTAAATTTGCAATGTGCAACGCTCTGCGTCAGGCAGGTATCAAATTCACGCAGACCACCGATTTCGTATCCACTCCTTCTTCAAAATCCTTCCAAAAAGATTTGGATAAATTTGAAAGAATCTGCCGTGTGGTTGACGGTATGAAGAGCTTCAACATCGGTTGTGTTGGCGCAAGAACTTCTGCTTTCAAAACTGTTCGTGTGGATGAAATTGCACTGCAGAATGCAGGTATCAATGTGGAAACCATCGATTTAAGCGAAGTGTTTGCAAGAATCAAAAAAGTGGATGAAGCAAAAATTCCTGCAATGAAAGAAGAAATCTTAGCTGTAACCAATTTAGGTGAATGGGGCGACGATAAACTGACCGCTATGGCAAAATTGGAAATCGTTTTAGAAGATTTGGTGAAAGAACTGAATCTGGATGCTTTAGCAATCAGATGCTGGCCGGAATTCCAGACCGAAATGGCAATTGCTCCTTGTACCTGTGTTGGTATTTTAAACCACAAAGGCATTGCAACCGCTTGTGAAACCGATATTGTAAATGCGGCAATGATGAGAGCATTATCCTTAGTGGGCGGTTCTCCTGTTACTTTGTTGGACTTCAACAATAACTATGGTGATTCCAAAGATAAAGCAATTATGTTCCATTGCGGTCCCGTACCGATTAACATGATGGAAGAAAAAGGGGAAACCATTGAACACTTAATGTTCAAGAAAACCTTCGGTCCCGGTACCGGTGCAGGTGTTAACAAAGCGAAAATCCGTTCCGGCGACATTACCTGGGGTAGCATCAGAACCGAAAACGGTAAAGTGCTGGCATTTGTATCTGACGGTAAATTTACCGATGATCCCTTTGATGCGGAATTCTTTGGCTCCGGTAAAGTTGTAGAAAAAGAAGGCATCAACGATATCTGTATGTATATGGCTGATAACGGATATAAACATCACGTTGGTATTTCCTTAAGCGATTCTAAAGATGCTTTAGTGGAAGCATTTGAAAAATATTTGGGAATTGAAACCAAAGTATTCTAATTAACTTTATGAAAGTAAAAATGCCGTTGGGAACGATTTGTTCCCGACGGTATTTTGCGTAAAAAAAACAAATTTTCCGATAATAAAAAGTCAAATTTACTGGTTTACATTAAAAAAAAAATGTGCTAAAATACGATTTAGGATTTTAAGGTGGTAATTTTTTGAACGCGAAAACTTTTTTCTATGAATTTGGACGAGAATTTTATAAAATAGATGCTTATTACGCACAGTTTGCTAAAAAAAGCGGTGTTCCGCCACGGCTTTTATGGGTTTTGTATGCGTTAAATGATGGGGAAACTCATACACAAAAAGAAATTTGTGATACCTGGATTTTGCCAAGAACTACCGTGAATACGGTTGTGAAAGAGCTAAAAGAGCAGGGGTATGTGATACTTACGCCGATCAAAGGGAAAAAACGGGAAATGAATGTTGTTTTAACTGATGCAGGAAAAGTATATGCCAATGAAAAATTAAAACGACTTTATGAAATTGAAGACCGTGTTTTTCAGCAATTAACAGAAACCGACAGGCAAGTGATTGAGCACTTAAAAACGTTGGTTTCCGGCTTAGAACGAGAACGAAAACAATAATTTTTATATAAATAGACTTTTATCAATGAAACAGAATTTATTTGGAAAGAGAGGATTTTCTTTTATGAAAAAACTTTTGATTCTGCTGCTGGCGATCTGCATGCTGTTGCCTGCAATCCCCATAGCAGCGGCAACGCCTGCTTTCAACGGAGCGTACAGTGGCGTTTCTTCCACCTATAAGAACGGCTATGTTGGTGAATTTGCACCAAAGAATGCGCTGGCAAAAAGTGGCTCCGGAGGAACGGCATCGGTTGCAGGTGTGGACTATAAAGCCTCTTCTGCTACTCCGTGGGATGGAAACGGCGGCTTTGTTATGGTTTATACGGACTGGGCAAACTTAGAAGTGAACGTTCCTTATACCGGCGTTTATGTCATGCAACTTCGCTCCACCTGGGTGCGAGGTCGTGATACCACCACCTTCCGTATAACCACAGAAGAGGGGTACTACACTGAGCATACCATTGGTGCTGCAGGCTGGAGCAGCACCTATTCTCAGGACCAGCTGATTTATTTAACCAAAGGGAAAAACACGATTAAAGTGGAACTCTTAGGAGATAGTAATGATTATAACGCAATCCTTGCTTTGTTGGACTTAGGACGTTTGGATAAAGGCGGCGCTACCAAATCCCTGGATTTCTTGCCTTTGGTAAAACAAGTGACGCAGTATCCCGAAAATATTACCACCAAATCTATCGACACACCCGGTACAGGTTCCACCTTATGGGCAAATGTGAGAGATTATAGTGATGCCACATCTTCTCGTTCCTCTTATATCTGGATTGATCCTCAAGGATGGGTAAGATTCGATGTGGAGGTTCCGAAAACCGGTTTTTATTATCTTCAGGCAAGAACCAAAGGCGGTGATACCGTTCTTCGCACTTTTGCCAATGGTTACAAGGCAGATCTTCCCGTGGATACCACCAGTCAGTACTATATGTTTGATGAAAACGGAGAGTATCTGTATGTGTATTTAGAGCAGGGGAATGCTTCCATTTATTTGCAGAATGTGGGAAGTGAAGGTTGCGAGATCATTAACTATGAAATCAAAGCAACTTCCTCTTTATATGATAACGGAATCACTCCCACAATGGAGAATTGTAAAATCCCCACCCAAAAAGAATTAACGGTATGCAGTAATGTGCAAATTGATGCGGACACCTCTACCGCTTCTTTTGATTACCTGAAATTTGACGGTTGTGTGGATACTTTAAACTTTACCATTGCCGATTATAACGCTTCTGATAAACTGGTAGCAGTGAATGTGCGCCCCATTGATTTTACCTTGCAGGCAGATGGAACCAAAGTCAATTATACAGTATCCTTAGACACTCCTGTGACAGACCACTTCAAAGCTTTCATTATGGATGATAACCTTACTCCGTATATGGGAACGGCATTGGAAGTGGAAAATCCTGATTTATATACTTATGCAGATATTTATGTGGCTCCAGATGGTAACGATGCCAATGACGGTAGCATGGATGCTCCCGTAAAAACCTTAGAAAGAGCTAATGAACTTGTTGCCGGTCTCACTGCAGATATGGACGAAGATATTGTGGTTCATTTTGCAGGCGGTAATTATCCCGTTACCGAAATGATGACAATTGATAATTCTGTCAGCGGACAGAATGGCTATAAGGTTATCTACAAAGGTGATGATCCCAAAAATCCGCCGGTGTTTAATGCAGGTACCAAGGTGGAAGGTTGGACCAAGCAAACTGATTCTCCCATTTGGGTGGCAGATGCTTCCAATATTACCAAAACCAGAACCTTGTATGTGAACGATAATCCTGCAGTGTTGGCACGAAGCCGATATTTATATCAGCCCACTGCATTGTACAATAAAACCGGTAGCTCTTATGCTTCCGACGGTTTTAAAATTTCCAATACCAATATCCCGACCATTACCAATAATCCGGAAGATGTGATGATTTGTTGGCCGATTCTTTGGACATTAACCAGAACTCCTGTCAATGATATCAGCCGTGGACGATCTACCACCGTGTTTGATATGCAGCAGCCTCAGTGGGCAACCCATACCACACAAGGTTACTCTCATTTAATGATTGGTACCAGCCGTCAGTTTTTCATTGAAAATGCCTTGGAATTATTGGATGAACCCGGGGAGTTCTATTTTGATAAAACTGCGAAAAAGATGTACTATTATCCTTATGCAGAGGAAGATATGACCACTGCAGAGGTATATGCAGGTACCACCGAAAAAATGCTGAATATTTCGGGAAGCTCGGTTTCTGATAAAATTTCCAATATCGAATTGAACAATTTAACCTTTAAATACGGTGCCTTAAATGAAGTTTCTGATAAAGGAGCAAAATTTAATCAGGCAGATGATGAATGGTATTGCACAGGTTCCTCCGGTGTTGGCTATGCTGACCGTATGTTTGCGGCACAGATTACCGTAAACCGTGCAAGCAACATCACCATCAAGAACTGTGATTTCGCTTGCTTGGGCTCCAATGGTATCAATATGGATAATGCAGTTACCGATTGCGTTGTGGAAGGAAATATCTTCCGTGATATCTCCGGCACAGCATTGGTTGTAGGGCACTTCCTCCATGGAAGCTCTATGCCTTCCGGTCATCAGAGAGTAAAGAATGTGGAAGTGGCAAACAACGTAATTCGCAGAGTTGCCAATGAATATACCGGTTGTACTGCAATTTCCATTTATTACGCAGGAAGCATCAATGTTCATCATAACGATATCAAAGATCTTCCCTATACCGGCATTTCTGTTGGTTGGGGATGGGGAGCAGATGTTTCAGACTGTCGTGATATCAGAGTAACTCATAATAAAATTGAAAATGTGACTCAAAAAACACCCGATGGCGCTCACATTTACACCTTAAGCCGTATGGAAAATACTCATCTTTCCAATAACTACTTAATCAACGCAGGAGATTACCGTGGCGGTATTTACCTGGACGAAGGTACCGAAGCAATCACCATGGAAAACAACGTGGTAACCGGTTCTGAAGCAATGATTTATGCCAGAGCAGGGGTTAATATCAGCGGATGTGTGGCGAAAAATAACTATACCGACACCACAAATGACGCTTGCGACGATTCCGTATGTTCCGAATCCGGTACCGTACGGGTAACCAACGGCAACTGGCCTTCTGCTGCACAGGCAATTATGAACGAAGCAGGACTTCAGCCAGCTTATGAAGGACTTTTAGAGAAGGTTCAGGAACCTTCCTGGAGAATCTTAGCATACGACCGTTATCCTGAACTTCCTTTCACCAGCGAAGAAATTCAGGATGTGAATCGTTGGATTATTGCAAAAGAATATGACAGATTCAATGAAATCAGTCATTCCAAACCGTCCGTATATCCCGGTGGGGAAGTGGGCGACACCCGTCCCGGTGAATGGCTGGAATTTGATTTCTATGTTCCCACTACAGGTACTTACACCTTGTCGTTACGTGCCAGCGATGGTAACACCTCCGGTGCTGCTTGTACCGCCAAATTGGATTTAGACGGCAACACCATTCAGTCTGCATATTCCATTCCCAGAACCGATTGGTCATTAAAGGATTACACCATCGGTAAATATTCTTTAACCAAGGGTAATCATACCTTCCGTATTACCGTTCAGGGTCTTGACTGGATGATTGGGGGCTTTAAGTTTGATAACGGAACAGCTCTTCCCGATTCTTCCGATTACGATGAAGGCACCATTATCACCCAGGATACCATGATGGAGAACTTTGGAAAATAGTATAAAATAAGAAGTAAAAACCACCTTACTAACGAAAAACACCGTCTGAGAACTGTCGTTTTCAGCGGTGTTTTTCTTATCTTGACAAATTTGGAAGAATATGTTAAAATGACTTTGGAGCAATGAGTAGCAAGCTCGCTTCGGACGTAAGCTCAGGAGACATCACAGTCAAAGACATCTTTAGTAGTACATCAGTAGCATCACGTTTTGGGGAGATTGTATGTTTATTGGGCACTTGCTCTGCTCCTTTCAAAATTGGAATGTATCTTCTGTAATATGACTTGTAGTCCCCACTATCATTTAACGGTATTTTATTTGGTACTAAAAAAAGAGATGTGTTTTTAAACACATCTCTTTTTGTTTCATATTTGTTTCTCGCTTTTAAAATTAGCCCAAGAGAGCTTCTTTTCTGGAGAGGTTTACACGACCCTGTCTGTCGATTTCGATGATTTTAACCATAATTTCATCGCCTTCTGACACAACGTCTTCCACTTTTTCAACTCTCTTTACATCCAGCTGAGAAATGTGAACCAGACCTTCTTT